>JAGREL010000293.1 GCA_020446575.1 Novosphingobium sp.
GCAGGGCGGCCTGCGTCTTGGGCGGCGTGCGGTTTATCTCGTCGGCCAGCAACAGATCGCAGAAGATCGGCCCGCGCGTGAGAGTGAACTGGCTGGTCTGGAAGTTGAACAGGTTGGAGCCCAGTATGTCGCCGGGCATCAGATCGGGAGTGAACTGGATACGGCCGAAATCAAGCCCGAGGCTGGCGGCAAGGCATTGGGCCAGGAAGGTCTTGGCCGTACCGGGAGGCCCTTCGAGCAGCACGTGCCCGCGCGCCATCAGCGCGACAAGCAGGTGATCGACGATCTCGGTCTGGCCGACCACGGCCTTGCCGATCTCGTTGCGGATGGCGCCAGCGAGCTGGCCCACTTCGGCGACGCTCATGGCCCCTGCTTCACTCATGACTGTCACTCATCGCTGCAATGTCCTTTCAAGTGCGTGCAGGTCCTGCGCCGCCCGCAATATGTCGTGCGGTTTTCGTGCGGCAGCAAGGCGAGCGGAAATGGCGGAAAAGGGAGCGGAATCGGGCAGGCGAGCGGCAATTGCGCGATCGAGAGCCGCTTCGGTCTCGGCCGGATCGGCAAGGCGCGGCAGACCCAGCGCGGCGGCAAGCCGCTCACGCGCGCGGCGCGCATAGGGCGCCGCTATCAGGTGCAGGCGGCGCGCGCGTCGGATCAGCCCGGCGCTGTTGGCAACCAGCGCCCGCTTGCCGAACGCGATCGCGCGCACCGGCTTCCTTGCCGGCCCGAACCGCAGGAAGGCCCGCCAGCCCACCGCCAGCGCCGCCATCAGCAGGCACAGGGTCGCGGCAAGGAACGGCGGGGTGAAGGCCAACGTCAGCAGGTTCGGCGAACGGCCATGGCCGTTGAGCGTGAGATCGAAATTGACGCCGTCCGCAGCCCCGTATCCCGCCGCCTGCACGAGCCGTTCGCCAAGGCGTGCGTTCGCCGCCCGCGCCATGCCGTAATTGTCGAGCAGATCGGGTTCAAACACCATCACCAGCGGGAAATAGCGCCGGCGCGTGCGGGAATCTCCGCGCGGGCGTAGCGCCATCTGCTCCAGCAAGGGATAGGAGCCGCCGTCGTCGACATAAGCGGCAAGGATACGCCCGTCCCGCTTGCCGACCACCAACGGTACGAGTTTCGCGCCCGAACCGGCCTGCACCTTCTCCGCCACCGGCAGCTTGCCTTCCAGACCGGCGCCCGTCCATCGTGCGGCCTTGTCGCCCTTGTCCAGCGGTCCGACGCTAACCGAAACATCGTCGCGAAAGCCCTTCCAGATTGGTGGCCGCGCGCCCGAAAGCCGCACCCAGCCCTTTTTCGCGCCGGGCGTTCCCTGCGGAACGCCAGATGCGATCCATTTCGGCAGGATCACCATCGTCGGCCCGATCAGGTGGCGATGGCCGACGATCCGGTCGAGTTCCTTGCCGTCGGTGACATGCGGCGGCGTCAGCACCAGCAGGCCGGGGTCGTCGAGCACCGCCTCGCTGCGCGAATTGCGCACCGCGTAGCCCCGCTTGTCGAGATAGGCGGCAAATGCGGCAAAACCGTTGAGCCCCTTGCCTCCGGCATGATTGCCGCCGTCGTTGGCCGAACCGGTGCCGTAGCCGGTGCCGATCATCCACAGCAGGGCAACGAAGACGGCAGCGCCGAACAACACCAGGACCAGAACCGCGCGGGGTGAAAAGGGACCTGCCCCGGCATCGCTTGCCGCCGTGCCGGTCATGCCGCCTCGCCCCCGAAATCCTGAAGGGCGAAATCGGAATAGGCGGCGCGCGCCGCTTGCCAGTCATCGACTTCGAGGTCGCGCAGAGCGAACAGGCTGCGCTCGACTCTCACGGCGATTACCCGGAAGGCGTGACGCGCGGCGTCGGACAGCATCGAAAATTCCGAAATCTCGCGCGCGGTGCTCGCCGGCAGCAGCCAGTCCGGCCGGGCCTCGGCGATATGGCTGACGCTGCGCTTCAACAGGAGGTGCACGGCCTCGCCAAAGCGGCCCTCGGCAGCAAGACGGTCGGCATCCTCGAGCAAGGCAACGGCAGCCTCGCGATCGGGTGCCCATTCAGCTTCCTCGGGCGGCTGGCGATTGCGCAATCGATCCAGCAAGGGCTGCGCGAGGCGCCACAGGATGAACAGGACAAGGAGTATCGCAAGCGCGATCAGCACCTTCTCGAACGCCGACCACGAGACGCCAAGCACTTGGCCTACGGGTTCAAACAGCCCGCGCAGCCACTTGCCCAGCGCTTCAAGCCATTCGCCGAGCAGTTTCAGCCAGCCAGGAGTTTCCGGCGGCTTCATCGGCGGCAGCGGGGAGAACTGGATATCGCCGGAATCGCGCAGCGCCTGCCAGTCGCTCGCGGCGTCCCGGGCCGCGGTCGCACCCGCGATCTGTGCGCCCTGCTGTGTCACGCGCGCTAGGTGGCATGCCGCAGGCCACGGCGCAAGGCGCTGTGCAAAAGCCCAATCAGGTCTCGGATGCGGATGGGGCGAACAGGCTGTCCGGCGCGTGCCAGTCGGTCCGCACCCGGCGATGCACGATCAGCCATTCCTCGCCAACCTTGCGGAATTCGTCGAGATAGACGCCGCAATGGTCTGGTCCATTGTCCGACATGACGATCCAGTAGGTTCGCGCCGTCGCCGTTTCCGGGCCTGTGACGTCGATCTTGCAGGTGGTCAGGTTATGGCGAACGAATGTTGCCTTGCGCACAATGTCCTTGCGCATCTCTTCGCCCGGCTTGGCATTACGCCAGGCATTCTGCCATTCCAGGATCGCCGCACGTCCCTCGTAGCGGAAATTGTCCTTGAGGCCCTTCGTGGTCGATTCGATGATCCCGTCCTCGGTGAAGCAGGCGGCGTAATCCTCCGCCTTCAGCCGGTCGCCGCTGACATTGTACTTGGCGATGGTGTCGCGAATCGCCTCGCGGGCGAGCAGTTCCTCAACCGTCATGGCGTGCTCCGCTGCGATCAGATCGTGAAACCGGCATCGACGTTGATTGCCTGTCCGGTGATCGTGCGCGCCTGGTCGGAAGCGAGGAACAGCGCCATGTTGGCAATGTCCTCGGGCGTGCTGAAGATCTTGAGCGGCACGTCGGCGGCAGCCTCGGCGCGGACTTCTTCCACCGACACACCGCGTTCGCCGGCGATGCGCTTGTGGTAGTTCTGCAGGAGCTCGGTGTCGATCGCGCCGGGGACGAGGCAGTTTGCCCTTATGCCATGGGGGCCGACTTCCTTGGCGATCGTCTTGGTAAGGATGATCAGCGCGCCCTTGGCCGCCGAATAATGGCTCTTGCGAGGCAATCCGCTCCATCCCGCGCCCGAGGAAAAGGTGACGATCGATCCGGACTTGCGCTCCAGCATGGAACGGTTGAGCACTTCACGCGAGCACAGCATCGCCGCCATGCAATCGACCTTGTAGGTGTCGAGGAAATTGTCGACGGTCTGCTCCCAGATCCACTTGTCGGTGCCGGGCACGGCGGCGTTGCTCATCATCACATCGACCTGGCCCCAGCGGTCCATGGCGATGCCGACCATGTGCGCGACATCATCCTCGTTGGTGACGTCGGCCTTCATGCCAACGGCATTTTCGCCGATCTCATGCGCGAGTTCCTCGCACAGGTGGCCCTTGCGTGCCGCCAGCACCAGCTTCGCGCCTTCATCGGCCATCATCTTGGCCATGACAGGGCCAAGACCGGTGCTGGCTCCGGTGATGATCGCGACCCTTCCTTCGAAGCGTTTCATAGTTCGAGCACCTTGCGCATGGTTTCATGAGAGAGTTCGGAACCGTCGAGCGGCCGGTTGAAGCGTTCGACGACACGCCAGCCGGCCTCGGTCCGCCTGAGCGTCCAGTGATTGACAGCGGCGCGCCAAAGGAACCAGCGATCGCCTTCCTTCAGGATCACGACCGAATATCCCAGCGCCTGCGCCTCGTCCCCGTCGACGACGATTTTCGGTGTTGCGGTAAGATGCGCGCAGCCGGTCTTGGTGAGCTGGACATGGCCCGGCCAACTGTACATCCCGGCGATCTCGTCAGGTGCTTCCAGCCGGGCCGGCTCACCGTCAGGCTTGGTGAAATTGTAACCGCCGCCCTCGACCCACAATTCTCCAGCCTCCTTCGCGGTCAGGCTGTCGACCAGCGGGCCGTAGCTGTTCAACAGGTTGAGGATCTCGAGGTGGTCCTCCGCCGCGCGGCAGCGCTTCTCGAGCGCGTCGAGCCGCTCTTCGATGGTCATCGCATCACTCTCCTTCGCGCCGGCTGTGTCGGGGCCGGCCGATTCTCCGCTGAACCCTTGTTCAGGGCGAACGGGGGCGGGTCAAGACCGTTGGGCGATGATCGCGAGGTTCGTCAGCTCAACGTCCAGCCGGCATCCACCGCGAGTTGCTGATTGGTGACGTAGCGGGCGGCAGGCGTCGCGAAGAACAGCACCGCGGCGCCGATGTCGCGCGGCTCGCACATGCCCATGAGCGGCCGCCGGATCGCCGGGCCCTCGGGCGGCGGCCCCTTGGCATGCATCGCTCCCGGTGTCGCCACGCCGCCGGGCAGCACCGTGTTCACGGTGATCCCGTGGGAGACAAGCTCCAGGGCAGTGGCCGTGGTCAGCGCCGCCAACGCGCCCTTGGAGGCGGCATAGGCGGCATGGCCCTTCGCCAGCATATTGATAAGCGCGGTCGAGGCGATGTTGACGATCCTGCCGCCGCCACCGGCGGTCACCATCGCTTGCGCCACTTCGCGCGTCATCAGGAACGGGCCACGGGCATTCACGTTCAGCGTGCGGTCCCAGCCGGCGACGGTCTCATCGAACAGCAGCTGGCGGTCTTGCAACCCGGCATTGTTGACCAGCAGCCAGGGCGCACCGTGGCGCGAGACGACATCGGCAACGGCGCGCACGACGGATGTCTCGGCAGTCAGGTCGACGGCGATGGCGTCGGATTTGTGGCCGGCGGTGACTAGCCGCTCGGCCATGGCCTCGGCCCCGGCCTTGTCGATATCGGCAATTATCACCGTCGCGCCGGCTTCGGCGAGCACCTCGGCAATACCCGCACCGATGCCGCTGGCCGCCCCCGTGACCAGCGCCACCTTCCCGTCAAGACTGAACACTTCCGACCCTCCCCCGCTCGCACCAACGGCCCGCTGAACGCCGTGTGGCAATGATTACGAGCGTTGCCCGAAAGTCGCGGGAGTTGGCAAGCGGCAATGGAGGATCAACGCCGGCATGGACTACCAGTCGAACCAACGGCGGCGGCGGTGGACTTCGGGAACACCCTCGGTCACGACAGTCTCGCGGTCGGCGGTGACTGCCTCGGCAGCAGCTTCAGCCCGTGCCGCACGGATTTCCGCGTCATGAGCGCGCCGTTCGGCATCTCGGGCTGCCAGCTCTGCCTTCCGCTCACGCCGGATCGAATCGTAATGCCACCACATGAAGCTGTGCGCGAAAGCCAGCAGCAGGCCACCCATGATCGCCAGGTTCTTGAGCGCCATCGTACTCTGCACCGGGTCGGTGAACTCGTGGTGGAAGAACAGGATCGTGAAGCCGACGAAGATGAAGAGCAGGATGGCGACAAATTGCGTCATAAAGCCCAACGCTAGGAGAATGCCCGCAGTCAGTTCGAAAATGCCGACAGGAATCGCCAGACCCGAAGGCAGCCCGACACTGGAAATCGCGGCTTCGGTGCCGCTTATGTCGGCCAGCTTGCTGACGCCGGAAACGATGAAGATCACGGCGAGAAGAAGCCGGCCAAAGATCGCTGCAATTCTCGACATTGACGCTCTCCCCTGAGTTGCGCTCAAGAGAGAAAGCGGGCTCGCCGGGTTTGGTTCCCAATCCGCACTACAGCTTGGGCAGCGTCACGCCTTGCTGGCCCATGTATTTGCCCGCCCGGTCGGCATAGCTGATCTCGCAAGGCTCGTTGCCCTGCAGGAACAGGAACTGGCAGGCGCCTTCATTGGCATAGACCTTGGCCGGCAGCGGCGTCGTGTTGGAAAATTCCAGCGTGACATGGCCTTCCCAGCCCGGTTCCAGCGGCGTGACGTTGACGATGATGCCGCAGCG
>JAGREL010000294.1 GCA_020446575.1 Novosphingobium sp.
GACATCGACATATTCGCTGATCGCGGCGGCTTTCGGCACGTCGGCGCGGGCGAGCAGCTCATAGGCCCCGGCACGCAGGATCTGCAGCATGGTCTTGTCGAGCCGCGCCAGCGACCAGCCCTGGGCGAGCTTGTCCGCAAGCAGGGCATCGATTTCTTCGCGCCGGGCGAGCACGCCTTTGACGATATCGTCGAAGAAAGCGGTTTCCGCTTCCACATACTGCTCGTCGTCGATCTCGGCGCCAAGGCGATGCATGTGGAATTCATCGAGCAGGGGAGCAAGCGCGGTTGCTTCCATCTCGTGTTGATACAGGGCCTGCACAGCCGCGAGACGGGCCGCCGAGCGAGCCTTGGTGTGTGAACTCATTGCCCGAGCCTCACGGCTACGGAGCGGGCATGCGCAGGCAGTCCTTCCGCTTCGGCAAGGGCGACGGCGGCGGGGCCGATCGCTTCGAGCGCCGCGTCGTCGAGCTGGATGAAGCTGGTACGTTTCATGAAGTCGAGTACCGACAGGCCGGAGGCGAAACGCGCACGGCGACCGGTGGGCAAAACATGGTTTGGCCCCGCGATATAGTCACCCACCGCCTCGGGCGTGTGGCGGCCCAGGAAGACCGATCCGGCGTGGCGGATTTCCCTGAAAAGCGGCTCGGGCTGGTCGACGGCCAGTTCGACGTGCTCGGCGGCAAGCGCATTGGCCAGGGCAGGGGCCTCGTCCAGCGATCCGACGACGATGATGACGCCATGCGTGGTCCAGCTCTCGCCTGCAACCTCAGCCGTTTTCAGTGCGGCAAGTTCCCGGTTCACCGCTTCGGCAACTTCGTCGGCGAAACCGGCATCGTCGGTAATCAGGATCGACTGGGACACCGGATCGTGCTCGGCCTGGCTGAGCAGGTCGGCGGCGATCCAGCCGGCATCGTTCCTGCCGTCCGCGATCACGAGAATCTCGCTTGGTCCGGCAACCATGTCGATACCGACGACGCCGTAAAGCTGGCGCTTTGCCTCCGCGACCCAGGCGTTGCCTGGCCCCGTGATGACATCGACCGGGCGTATCCGCTGCGTCCCATAGGCCAGTGCAGCGATCGCCTGAGCGCCGCCTACGCGCCAGATCTCGTCCACTTCGGCGAGATGTGCCGCGGCGAGGACCAGCGGATTGACCTCGCCCCTTGGAGTCGGCGTGCAGATCACCAGCCGCTCGACGCCAGCGACTCTTGCGGGAATCGCATTCATCAGCAGCGAAGAGGGATAGGCCGCGCGTCCGCCCGGCACATAGAGGCCAGCGGCATCGACGGGCCGCCAGACAGCGCCAAGCCTGATGCCTGTATCGTCTTCATAGTCCCGGTCTTCGGGAAGCTGCGCCGCGTGATAGGCTCGGATGCGAGCGGCAGCGAGTTCCAGCGCAGCTCGCAGCTCCGGTTGAAGCGCGTCGAACGCCTGCCGGCAGGTTTCCGGCGCGATCCGCCAGTCTTCGTCCTGTGCAAGGGCATGCCCGTCAAGGCGCTCGGTGAGTTCGGCCAGTGCGACGTCGCCACGACCGCGCACATCATCGAGGATCGCCGATACGTCACGGGCAACGTCGCCGTCGCTTTCGCGCCGGTCGCTCACCAGGCGTTCGAATGCTTCGGCGAACCCCGGATCGCTGGTTGTCAGGCGAAGCATCAGGCGGCTTTTGCTTCGTTGACGAGGGCGCGGAAACGCTCCACCAGCGCAGCAACGCGCTCATCGGTCTTGAGCGCGGCACGGTTGACGATCAGCCTGGCGGAAATCTGCAGGATCACGTTGGTTTCAGTAAGCCCGTTGTCCTTCAACGTACGTCCGGTCGAAACCAGATCGACGATCCGACTGGCGAGCCCGAGTCCCGGAGCAAGCTCCATCGCGCCGTTGAGCTTCACCACTTCGGCCTGGATGCCCATCTTCTCGAAATGGCGGCGCGTCAGGTTAGGATATTTGCTGGCAATGCGCAGGTGGCTGGCAGGTCCATTGTTCGAGCCGCCGGCCGGTTCGGCGACCGAGAGACGGCAGTGGCCGATATCGAGGTCGACGGGCGCGTAGAGGTCGGGATAGGCGAATTCCTCGACCACATCCGAGCCGACGATGCCCGCCTGCGCCGCGCCATGGGCCACGAAAGTGGCGACGTCGAAGGCGCGCACGCGGATGATCCGCATGTCGCTCGCTTCGCAGGCAAAGGAAAGCGCCCGCGAACTCTTGTCGTGGAACGCGGCTTCCGGCACGACGCCGGCACGTGCCATCAGCGGCAGCGCCTCGTCGAGGATACGGCCCTTGGGCACGGCAAAGGTCAGCGGTGTGGACATTGTGGCGCGCATGTAGGCGGCGGCAGGCGAAAGGGCAACATCGTGGAGGACAGCAAACCTGGGCAAACGGCAACCGGACAAATGGGCGATTACACGGTCGCCGAAGGCTATGCGAACCAGATCGACTACTGCCGCAGCAACGATGCAACCATCACCGCCAGGATTGTGGCGGCTGTGGCCGGACTGCTTGACGATCCCGAGGCCGGTCCGTTCATCAGTCGCATCCGCGAGTGGCAGGGGTCGGTGCTCGGCGACGGATTGCCGCTGCGCTCGGCAGGGGCGTTGCACAGCCTCCATCTCTCGGGAGAGGCGCCCGAACTGGCGCCGATCTACGCTGGCGAGCCGGTCGACGATCTTGCGATCGTAGCCGATGTGCTGCGACGCCACGGGGATTCGCTGCTGCCCTGGCTCGACGGGCCCCCACAGACGAACGAGGCCGGGCGCTCGTCCAACTTCATCGCCGCTATGCTGTGGCTTGCCGGCCGGGGGCTGCCGCCGAAGTTCGAATGCCTGGAAATCGGATCGAGCGCCGGTATCAACCTGATGATCGACCGCTATTCCTACGATCTTGGTGGTGTGAAGGTCGGGCCGGAACACCCGGTCATGAGTTTCGCACCCGAATGGCGCGGTCCGCTGCCGCCGAACCGGAAAATCGCCATTGCCTCGCTCAGGGGCTGCGACGTCGCGCCGATCGATCTCACGGATCCGGATCAGGCGCTGAGGTTGAAGGCCTATATCTGGCCCGAGCACGCGATCCGTTTCGCAAGGCTGGAGGCGGCAATCGCGGCGGCGAAGGAGGAAGCGCCCGACCTTCTCCATCAGAACGCCGCCGATTTCGTCGAGCAGCAACTGGCGCTCCCGCAGGGCCAGGGCACGACGCGCGTCCTGATGCATTCGATCGTCATGCAATATGTTCCCGAAGATCAGCGGCAGAGAATCACTCGTGCGATGGAGGAGCATGGCGCGCGAGCGACGTCGGATCGTGCGCTCGCCTGGGTTTCGCTCGAGGGCAATCGCGATCTGCTCAATCACGGCCTTTCGGTGCGTTGCTGGCCTGGCGGGGAGGAGTGGACTCTGCTTGCCGCGGCCCATGCCCATGGCGCGTGGATCGAATGGTTCGGCGCTTGAGCGCATTCAATCCTTGTCGGCGCCGCGCTCGGCCAGACGGCGCGTCTCAACCCCCCGCGACCAGCGCCCCGCCGCGCGTCCCAGCGGTCCAAACCGCGGTTCGATCCACCTGATCCACCCGCCGTGGAAGCTCACCCATTCCCAGAACGCGACCAGCGCGAAGACAAGCGTGAGGGCGATGGTCATGGACAGCCGATCGGGTCTTCCGATCCCGCCCCACACCGCCAGTGCAGCCAACAGGCACAGGCCGCCTATGTGGGAAAGCGGGAACCAGGGTCGGTCGCTGGTGAGCCTCTTGAAGACCATCGTACCCAGCAGGAACAGCGCAGCTCCGCCTGCAAGCACGACAATGAAGGAGGCATCCGCAGCTTCGTGGGGATGCACGAGTGTCTGTTCGTCGGCCACAGCCAGAACGATAATCCCGGCGACGATCGGGATATGCCAATAGGTAAACGCGTTACGAGCGATGAGGCCGGGGTCTTCGTGATGTTCGATATGATGCGCGCCGCGCTTGGCGCCGAGGTCGAAATAGACCCACCACAGGGCGAAGGACCCGACAAAGGCCGCCACGAACGCCATGATCGCCGGTCCGGTCGGCTCAAGGTGGCCGAATTCCGTGCCGGTCACGATGATCCCTTCGCCCAGAGCGATGATGATGAACAGGCCGCAGCGTTCGGCCATATGGCCGCCCGAGATGTGCCAGTCGGACGTCAAGACCTTTCCGATTCCGGGGATCCAGAAACGAACGACGGGTGCGAGGTACTCGATGAGGAGAGCGATTGCCCACCAGCCGATCCGCTCTATCGGCGACTGGCTGAGTGCGCCGACGATCCAGAAGAGGCCCGATATCGCAAACCATGCGATTGCCCTTAGCTGTGTGCCCGCACCACGACGGTCATCGCACCACATCGCCCAGCCGACGAAGCCGGTGCGCGCGATCTGGATCGCGATGTAGGCCAGGGCGAATGTCAGCCCGCCGGCGCCGAATGCATGGGGCAACGCGCTTGAGAGCACGAGGCTGGCCAGCATGACCGTCGCGATGACAAGCCTGACCGGTCCGCGTTCGGGATCGAGCCAGTTGGTCGCCCATGTCGTGTAGATCCAGGCCCACCATACCGCGAGGAACAGCACCAGCGTTTCAAGCGCGCCGAGCATCGTGAGATGTTCGAGCAGAGAATGGGACAGCTGGGTGATTGCGAATACGTAGACGAGGTCGAAGAACAGCTCGACGAAGCTTACGCGTCCATCGCCGTCGCCGTGGCCGCGCAGCAGCAGTCGGCCTCTCCGCCTGCTCATCGCGTGTCTGCGCCGCCGTGTCCGAGGATGCGTTCGACGAGTGCGGCGATGTCGCGGGGATAGATCGTCTCGGGCCATTCCCGAAGCTCGGCGGGGATAAACCAGCGATGTTCCTGCATCACCCGACGTTCCAGTTCGGTGTGTCCGCTCGTGTCGATCCGCGACACCGCCGCGCGGTGAAAGAAGAAATGTTCGATCGATTTCACCGGCTCACCGTCATAGACATATTCGGCTTCCCTGACGACCTGGATCGGACGCGGCTCTGCCACGATGCCGGTTTCTTCCAGCAATTCCCGCCGAGCTGCCTGGGGATAGCCTTCACCGGCATCGCATTCGCCGCCGGGCATGATCCAGAAGGGCGGATAGCCTTCGGTGTCGTAGCGGAACAGCAGCAGCCGGTTTTCGGCATTCAGCAGCACGATTCGCGCAGTCCGGCGAACTCGGCGGGCGAGGGCTTCGTTCACTCGCCGGGCGCTTTCGCCCTGATCGCCAGCGCGTGGACGCGCTGGCCGGGGATGTCTCCCAGCGCGCGGTTGACCATGCGTTGCCGCTCAAGACGTGAAACGCCTGCAAAGGCGGTGCTTTCGATCTCGACGGTGAAATGGGATTCGCCGCTGCCGTCGTCGCCGGCATGGCCGTGGTGTTTCGCGCTGTCATTGCTCACATCGAGCCTGCTGGGGGCGAAGGCCTCTGTCAGCAGACGATGCATTTCCTGTTCGACTGGTCCGGTCATGCCTTTTCTTCTACCCTAATGATTGCCATGTGGAAGCAGGTGAGACGAGACAGGTTCCATGGTCGCCACGAGGCGAGGGGCAAGCCGTGCGACTGGCCGGACTGCTCCGAAGCCGGGGAATTCCGTGCGCCCGGAATCCGGCCCGCGGGCTTCGATGGACCTGGGCATTATCGCTGGTTCTGTCTCGATCATATCCGCGAATTCAACAACGGCTACGATTATTTCGACGGCATGAGTTCCGAGGAAATTCTGCGCGCCCAGTCGCCGCTTTACGGTTGGGAACGCGAGACTCGGGCTTTTCGTCCCACTGCCGGAATAGATTCCGCCCCGCGCTGGGCCGATTTTTCCGATCCGCTCGATGCGATCAGCGCCCGCGCGCGGAACATGCGGGGATCGCACCGTGCCGAATGGGAAGCCGCCCAAAGGTTCAGCCCCGATGAACGCCGGGCTCTGGAAACGCTTGGTCTGCCACCCGAAGCCGATCGCCGGGCGCTGCGCGAACGGTATTCGCAACTGCTTCACCGTTACCACCCTGACCGCAACGGCGGCGATCGCAGCATGGAAAAACGGCTGCAACAGGTCGTCGAAGCTTACCAGCTATTGCGCAAGGCCGTCGCCTTCAGCTGATTCAGCCGCCCAGCGCGACCCGGAAACGTGCCGCGCCCTCTTCGCCGAACGCGCGCTTGATGTCCTTGCCGGAATAGAATTGCGGGAATTGTTCCACTCCTTCGGGAATCTCGACCCAGGGCAGCTTGCTCTCTGTGAAAATATGCAGATTGGGTTCGACCTTGCTGGTATCGTCGAAAGTCCCTCCGCGGACGAAATAGACCCCGTCGCCCGCCATGTTGTAGACGCTCCAGACCGAGACCTTGCAATGCGGACAGCGCATGTTCTGCTGGCCCTTGCCGCTGGCGGTTTCGAGAATCCAGGCCTCCGGTTCCTCACCGAGCAGTTCGAGATTGTCCGGCTCGATGAGGACGTTGAGGATGAACGCGCTTCCGGCTTGGCGCTGGCATGCGTGACAGTGGCAGCATTTCACCACGATCGGCTCGGCTTTGAATCGATAGCGAACCTTGCCGCAATCGCAGCCGCCTTCGCGTCCCGCGATCATGCCGCGTCCTCCTCGCACAGGGCCACGAGCTGATCGGCGCAGACGCCCCAGCCTTCGACGAAGCCCATTTCCTCGTGCTGTTTCCTCGTTTCCTCGCTCCAGTGGCGGGCGCGGGCCGTGTAGCGCGTGCCGTCACCTTCGGGAGTAATTTCCCAGATGCCGATCATGAATGGGCCGGAAGGCTCGAAGTCCTCGGTCACGGCATCGGTGGTGACGAAGCGGTGGCCCTCGTCATAGGCGAGGTAGATGCCGTTCTGCGGCATCGTTTCGCCGTCGGGGCCATGGAAGGTCATGTTGCAGGCCCCGCCGGCGCGGCGGTCCTGGCGGTCGACCTTTGCCTGCCATGGCTTGGGGCACCACCATTCCTCCTGACGGTCGGTCATGACCTGCCAGACCTTGTCCGGCTTCGCCGCTATGTGCCGGGTGACGGAGAGTTCGTTCGCTTCGCTCATAATTCATCCTCCGAGCCATAGGGTTTGGTGATCATTTCGAGCAGGTGGCCGTCCGGAGCTTCGAAATAGACACCGCGGCCGCCCCAGTGCCGATTGATTTCACCCGGTTTGCTACGCGCCGGATCGGCCCAGTAGTTCAGCTTCTTGTCGGTAATTTTCGCCATGCCGGCGTCGAATTCGGCATCGCTGACGAGAAACGCGTAATGCTGGGGCGATACAGGCCCTTCCTTGTTCGAGAAGTCCAGCGAAACTCCGTTGGCGAGCTCGATCACCAGGAAGTGGGAGAACGGCTTGGGTTCGGGCAGTCCCAGAATATCCGCGAAGAAAGCTGACGACCGATGCTTGTCGCTACTCCAGATAATCGTGTGGTTGAGCTGGATTGCCATAACGCCTCCAATCAGTCCCGGTCGGGCGCGCCGGGCGGAAAGTACTTGCGGTAGGGCCGCGCATCCTCGACGCAACGGGCGACTGCCGGCAGGTTCAGCAGATGTGCCCGCCAGCGCGCCAGGAGCGGGAATTCCTCGCCGATCGGATGGACCCAGTCCGCGTAGAACAGCGAAGGAGCCGCCGCGCATTCGATCAGGGTGACGTGATCGACCGGCGGGTAGTATTCGAGCCAGCCTTCCAGCCAGCGGTAACTGGCGGTCAGGCGTTCCTTCGCTTCATCGATGCGGGTCTGATCCGGAGCGTCTGGATTGCGGATGTATTCGTCGACGATCGCCTGCATCGGGCCCATGACGTAATTGTCGAACACGCGATCGAGCATCCGCATTCCTATCGCCGGATCGGGATCGTGGGGTACCAGAATCTGCTCCGGGGCGTGATGCATCGCGAGATATTCGATGATGGTCGTGGCCTCGAAGATCAGGTTTCCCTCGTCTTCGAGAACCGGAAACTTTCCGGCGGGCCCGGCGCTTTTCACTACCGCGACATGGTCGGGATGATCCCCGTCGACGATGCGGAATTCGAATGGGGTTTCGCCGGCGTAGAGCGCGATCAGCGCCTTCCAGGTATAAGATGAAAAGGGATGGCCATACAAAGCGAGCATCAATTCGTGCCTTTCCGTGCCGCTTCGATTGCGGCGATATCTATCTTCTTCATCGTCAGCATCGCCTGCATCGATCGGCGCGCGGCATCCGGATCGCTGTCGGCAAGCGCGTCACTCAGTGCGCGCGGCACGATCTGCCAGGAAATGCCCCAGCGGTCCTTGCACCAGCCGCATTGGCCCTTGCTTCCTCCATTTTCAACAATGGCCTCCCACAAGCGATCGGTTTCGGCCTGATCCTCGGTCCCGACCATGAAAGAGAAGGCTTCAGTTTGGGGAAAGTGAGGGCCGCCATTCAACAGCAAGGTGGGAATGCCCATGATTGTCATCATGATCGAGAATTCTTCGCCCTCCTTGACCGAAGGATTATCGGCAGGCGCTGTCTCGGTGCTGTCGCGCTGGGTGTCGGGAAAGGTATCGCAGTAAAATCTTGCAGCTTCGCTGATTGCGCCGTCGAACCAAAGGCTGACCCGGTTCTTGACGGTCACTTCTTCATTTCCTCGATAAGCTTTCCATCAATCGCCTTGGCTGCCTTATAGGCGGGGCGGGTCTGCAACAGTTCGGCGTAGGCCACAAACGGCTCATTGGGCGGGATCGTGCCGAAGGTCAGGCCCCAGTCGACCTGGCTGCCGACATAGACATCGGCCATCGTGAAGCGATCTCCGCATACGTAGTTGCGGTTGGCGAGATGCTGTTCGATCGTAGTTATCGTCCGTTCGAAACTGCCCCAGCCGGCCATGCCCTGCTGTTCCGGCTTCGGTTCGAAACCCATGTGCCGAGCCGCGATCGCCTGTTCCACCGGCCCCGCCGCGAAAAACAGCCAGCGGAAGTAGTCGGCCATTTCATCGTCCTTCGGGAGCAGGCCGCATTGAGGATGCATTTCCGCGAGGTAGTGGCAGATCGCGGCGCATTCGGTCACGACCTTTTCACGGCCTGAGGCGTGGTGGATAATCACCGGGATTTTGCCCATCGGGTTGGCCTTGAGCAACGCGGCCGGCTTGTTCGCCCAGTCGACGAGCACCTGTTGATAGTCCGCGTCGGCTTCATGCAGCGCCCACCGGGCGATCTGACCGCGCGACATGGGATTGGTGAAGAAGGTATATTCGGCCATGGTCTACTCCGTGCCTGCAGCGACGAGCGAGAACGGCGCGCCCTGCGGGTCCATCCCGTTGATGATGCGATCGCCTCCGGGAACCTCCATCGGCCCGTTCAGCACCTGGCCGCCGCCGGCCTTGACCGCTTCCACCGCCTTATCGAGGTCGGCGACACGGATGTAGTAGTTCCACAGGCCCATCGGCAACTGCGGCGGCTTCTGCATCATCGCGCCGATCGTCTGCCCGCCATGGTCGATGAAGCAGTAGTCGCCCATTTCGCCCATCGGCATAGACTCGTTGAATTCGAAATTGAAATGCCTGGAGTAGAACGCCTTCGCGCCGTCGATATCGGGACTATAGAGCTCGTTCCAGGATACGTGTTGGACTTCGAACCGATCGTAGACGTCGCTGGTCGGGTCTTCGACGCCGGCGGGCGGGATCGGCGTCATGATGTAGATCGGCACGCCCTGCGGGTCCGCCATCATCGCGATTCTGCCCACCTCGAGATCGAAAGCCGGCAACAGCATCTTGCCGCCGTCGGCGACGATCACGTCCACCGCCGCGTCGACGTCTTCGACATAGAGATAACCCATCCAGCACGGCCTTGCCCCTCCCGCGCACATGTCGTCGGTCAGCTTGAGAACGCCGCCGTTGCTGCTGCCGTCGGATCGGATGATATGCCGGTAATCCACCGCCGCGTCGGGCTCGGGCGTGCCAACGATCTGCCAGCCTACGACCTTGCCGTAGAAGTCCTGCGCAGCATCGGGGTCGGTGGTCATCAGTTCATACCAGATGAAGCTTCCTGCCGGGTTTCCCATCGAGTGTTTCCCTACTTTTCCAGAGCGTAGATTGGCGAAAATCCGCCGAAGATCATGCGTTTGCCGTCGAACGGCATGGTCATTCCGTCTGGCGGCATCATCCGTTCGTCTTCCATCATTATTGCGGCGGCCTTGTCGCAGACTTCGCGCGATGGCCATTCGATAAACGAGAAGACGATCGCTTCGCCCGGCTCGGCCTTGACCGTGCGATAGAAGTCGGTCTGCTGGCCGTGCGGCACATCGTCGCCCCAGGCCTCGACATGGCGGGTGGCGCCGTATTCCTCGAACAGCGGCCAGCCGTGCTCGGCCATCTTGCGGTAATCGTCCCTGCGATCTTCCGGCACCGGGACGGCGAAGCCCTGGACATAGCTGTTCTTGCGGTATTCGCCACGTTCCACGATACCCGTGAAGCCTCCGAAGACCATGCGTTTGCCGTCGAAGGGAACGGGATTTTTCTGTGGATCCCAGCGTGGATCGTCCTTCATCCGTTCGCTCATGGCGGCATGTCCGGCATCGCGCGTCGCCTTGTCGGGCCATTCGACCCAGCTGAAAGCCACGATCTCGTCGGCGGCCTTGTCGACCGCGCGATAGAAGTCGGTGGTCTGGCCCGGGTTCACGTCTTCTTCCCAGCATTCGATGACCCGTTCGGCGCCCTGCTCGAGGAAGGCGGGATTGACGGTGCCAGCATGGGCGAGAAATTGCTCGCGTTTGGCGGCCGGAACCGGGATGAGAAATCCTTCATAATAGGTCATCGATCAGGTCTCCGCATCGGCCATGAAATCGGCCATGTGCGCGTCATACGCGCGCTTGAAGGCGGCGCGCGCCTCGCCGCGCGCGACATAGGCGACAAGGTTGGGGAAGGGGTCGAGCCGGTCGCCGCGGCCCAGCTGGCGCAACACGCTGACCATCAGGATATCGGCGACGGAAAATTCACCCGCCAGCCAGTCCCTTTCACCCAGCGCATCGCTGAGCTGCTGAAGGCGGTCGGCGAGCCGGGACTGGGCGGTCGGCACGAACTCCGCGGCGCCGGGCTTGTCCGCATCGAACAGCGTCACATACTGCAACAGCAGGATGTTGGGCTCCACGCTGTTGAGCGCGGCGAAGGTCCAGCTGAGCGCACTGGCGCGGGCGTTCTCATCCTCGGGAAGCAGGCCGGGATGCTTCTCCGCGATCCACAGGCAGATTGCGCCTGATTCGAACAGGGCGACATTACCCTCACGGTAGGCGGGAACCTGCCCGAATGGCTGCTCCGGCTTGCGGTCTTCCGGGCCGCTGACCCGGCGGTCGAACAGCCGCGTCCGGTAGTCCCGGTCCACTTCCTCTAGCGCCCAGCGCACTCTGATATCGCGGACCAGCCCGCGCGGCATTGGCGGCACCCAGCTGAACGCGGTGACTTCCGGGGGTGAACTGTCGGCCATGTCAGGCCTCCGCTTCCGAGATGTGCGCCTCGCCACTGGCAATGGCTGGGTCCATCCACATGACCTCCCAGATGTGGCCGTCGAGGTCGGTGAAGCTTCGACCGAACATGAAGCCGTGATCTTCCATCGGGGTGATGTCGGCGGTGCCGCCGTTCGCAGCGGCCACATCGGTCAGCTGGTTGACCTCGTCGCGACTGACGCAGCCCAGACAGTTCATGACCTCGCTTTGTGTAGACGGCGGAATGGGACGATCGGTGAACGTCCTCCACTTTCCATGCGTCAACAGCATGACGACGATCGTTTCGCTCCATTGCATCGCCGCCGCGGTCTCGTCGGTGAACCTGGGTTCGTTGGTAAAGCCCAGCGCCTCGTAGAAGGCCATGGCGCGGGGTAGGTTTGCGACCGGAAGATTGATGAATATCATACGGGACAAGGGATGTTCTCCATCATGGGGCGACTCGAGATTGCATCAGCGTGGGGTATGTGGTAACTAAAAGCAACTATGAAGTTACAAAAAGAAATCAACTCGTCGCGAAGTTCGCACGGCAAGTGGTATGACGATGCCTGCGGGACGGCGTTCGCGCTTGAGCTGATCGGGGAACGGTGGTCGCTCCTCATCGTCAGGGAGCTAATGTTCGGTGGCCGCCGTTTCACCGATCTGCGCGCCGGGCTGCCCGGAATCAGCGCCAAGGTGCTGACCGAGCGTCTGGAAGGCCTGGAGCGCGCGGGGATCGTGCAGCGGCGGCAGCTCCCGCCGCCGGCTTCTTCGCAAATCTATGAGCTGACCCCGTGGGGCTATCAGGCGGAGGAGGCCATCAAGGAGCTGGGCCGTTGGGCGGCCGCGTCGCCGGATCATGACCCAACCTTGCCGCTTTCTGCGGCTTCGCTGATGATGAGCTTCCGGACGATGTTCGATGCAAGCCGGGCAAAAGAACTGGAGCTGAGTGGCGGCATCCGTATCGGAGAGGAGGATTTTTCCGTCGAAGTGGCGCGCGGTGAACTCACGGTCGAACGCGGCGAAGCGGAAGAACTGGACTTCCTTATCGCTGCTCCGACGGCGATGCCGGTCGCAGCGATGGTCTACGGCAAGGTGCCAACGGCCTCCCTTGCCGAAAGCGGGCTTGGCATTGTCGGGAGCAGCGCTGCGGCGGCCAGTTTCGTCGACCTGTTTCACTTGCCTGAAAGGCCCGATGTCCTGAGCGGCAAGAGGTAATTCCGGTGGTAAAGCTTATTGCAGCCGGGCGCAGGCCCGTATAGGCGATTGCCCGCAATGACTGACATTCCGAACATACAGACCGACATGCGCGAAGGCACGGTGTTGCCTGCGCCGGACACCGAAATCGACGTGCGCGAGA
>JAGREL010000003.1 GCA_020446575.1 Novosphingobium sp.
GAAACGGCGGTGATGCGGCTCGGCACGATCTTGCCGCGCTCGGACATGAAGCCCTGCAGCAGGCGCACGTCCTTGTAATCGATCTTCGGCGCGTTCTTGCCCGAGAAGGGGCACGACTTGCGGCGGCGGAAAAAGGCACGGGCCATGGCTCAGTTGTCCTCCCGGTCGCGGCGGCTGCGGCGTTCGCGGTCGCTCTTGCGCATCATCACCGAGGGACCTCCCTCATGCTCGTCGACGCGGATGGTCAGCCAGCGGATGATGTCTTCGTTGATCGCGATCTGGCGCTCGAGCTCGGCGACGACGCCTGCCGGCGCCTCGATGTCGAGCATCACGAAATGCGCCTTGCGGTTGCGCTTGATCTTGTAGGCGAGGTTCTTGAGACCCCAGGTCTCCGTCTTGGTGACCTTGCCCTCGTTGGATTCGATAATTTCCGTCGAAGCGGCGGCCAGAGCATCTACCTGGCTCTGGCTCAGGTCCTGGCGCGCCAGGAACACGTNNCACGTGCTCGTATAGCGGCACGGGCGATTCCTTTCATTTTCTGCCGATCGCTGGCTTGTCCGCCCGAATGGCGGGGCCCCTCCGGCTCTCTTCAACATTTCCCGCGCGCTGAAAGGCTCAGCACGACCGGGAAGTGGAGGCCCCTAGCGGATTTTCGGGCGAATGCAAGGGTTGGGGCGGAAATTCGGGCCAAAAGCGCCCCGGTCAATCCGAAGGCGCGGTCTCGCGATGCGCTTCCTTCCAGGTTACGCCGACCTGGTCCGGATCGTAGCGAAGCACCGGCGCATCATCGCCGTAGATGTCAAGCGTGTGCATGAAGCGGTGGGTGCCGATCATATGCGAGCAGGTCAGCCCCAGCTCGACGATTTCGGCCAGCGTGAAATGCTCGGCCAGCCGGCGGTACATCTCGCCGTCGATGCGGTGATGGTCGGTGCCCATCAGGTTGATGTATTCGAGCGCGATCTTCTCCCGGTCAGTCAGGTCTTCGCTGAGCGAGGGATCGGCCATGCAGGCGACGAGGTCTTCGGTAGCGCCATCGACCTTGCGCGAGGCCATGCAGGGCTCGCAGCCTCCCAGCTGCGCGCTGCGGATGCGCAGCAGCTCCAGCAGCTTGCCGTCCAGCAGGTGGCGCGGGAAGTTGGGGTGGCGGTCGCCATCGTCGGGTACTTGCTCGTGGTCGGCGTAGGCCATGATCTGCAAGGGCAGGGGGTCCGTGTAGGCGCCCGAATCCATACCCGCCTGCATCGCCTTGCGCTGTGCGGGGGTGAGGTCGTCCCAGGGTATCGGTTCGATGCGCGGCATGGCCTGATCTCCTACTCCGCGGCCTGGGCTTCGCCGGCCGGGATCGGCGAAGCGATCGCCCTTGTCTGAGACAGCGAGGAGCCGAAGGTGTGCAAAGCGGTGGTGTGCAGTCCGCCAAGGCCCCCGGCGACGAACACGATCAGGTCCTTGGGCTCGGGCGTCTGATAAATCCGCCCGTCCTCGCGAATGCGGCCCTGAGCCTCGAGCTGCTCGCGGTGCAGCTCCTGCAGCCAGTCGCCCGGAATGCTGGCGTAGCGCCACAGGCATTCCTGCACATCCTCGATATTGGGCATTTCCTTGGCGAGAATCTCCGCGCAGATCGGATTGATCGCGATCATCGTTTCGCCGAAGGGCATGGCGGGCGAGAAGCAGTTGTTGCCGGGATAGGCGATCGACTTGCCGATCATCTCCAGGAAATTTTCCGGCTTCTGCGAAGTCGTGTCGAGAATGTTCATCGTGCCCATGGCACCGAAGGAGGTCACCGCGTTGCCGGTGATCCCTGCGCGGCGCTCGGCCAGCGGCGCCCAAGGGGAGCGTTCTTCCCATTCGCCGACGACGATGCCGGAGACGCGTCCGGGCGATCCGAACGTGGTCTGCGAGGTGTCTCCCGCAACCTGGCCGGCGACATTGCGCATGATCAGCCGGATCGCGCGGCCGATTGCGACCGCCTGGGTCGCGGTGCCGCCGAAGCAGCCATAGCCGTAGGGTATGCCCAGCTCGTCGCGGACCGGGCCGTTGACGACGAAGGCCGGAAAGACGGGCGCGGTTGTCGTGTTGACGCCGTAAAGCTCGAAATCGGGATCGGCTATCGTGGCGATGGCGGCGATGATCAGCTCAAGCGATGCCGTCGGCGCGCCTGCCATCACCGCGTTGATCGCGATCTTCTCGACCGTGCATTCCGCGTTGGACGGCGGCAGGCTGGCGATCACTTCATCGGGATAACGGTCGTTTTCCGCCAGAAATGTCCGCACCCGGCTTTCGGTCGGCGGAATGAGCGGCAGCCCGTCGCCCCAGCCTTCCTCGAGCGAGAAGCGGGTGAAAGCCTCGATGTCCAGCTCGGCTTCGATCCGGCGGCTGGCCAGCCAGTCGACCTCGCAGCCCTCAGGCCCGCAGTCTCGGCTGATGAGCGGCTGCGGGACAGGCGCCGACTTGTTCTTCGCCGGCTTGATCTTGACGATGTTGCTCATGCCGCGCTCTTCTCCGCGACGAGTTGCGCGCCCATTACATCGAGCAGGCCGTCGAAATACTCCTCGGCCACCTGCATCACATCGGCTCGCTCGCATTCGTTGAGCGGATAGGGAAGGACGTGGACGCGAAGTCCCGAGCGGCCGCCACGGGCCGCGATCGTATGGGCGAACCGCTCGAAATTCTTGGTCGCCACCGCGATTGTGGGCAGTCCGGTATTGGCCGCGGTGATCGCATCGCGCACCGTCCAGCCTGTGCAGGAGCCGCAGTTGGCCAGGCCGACGACGGCGACGTCGATTGTCTTGAGCCAGTCCTTGAGTTCGCGGTCCATCCGTTCGCCTTCTTCGCCGGAGCGTCCGCAGGAGCGCCAAAAGGTCACGGTAGCGCCGGCATCGCGGAAGCGGTCCGCCCACATTTCGCTGATCCAGTCCCAGGAGCGCCAGATCTGATCTACGCGAATGCCGATGGTCTTGCCGGCAAGCGCGCCGGCA
>JAGREL010000295.1 GCA_020446575.1 Novosphingobium sp.
ACCTGCCGATCGCGCTGGCCCTGCTCGCGGCGATGGGCGTGACCGATGCCGAACTGCTGGCCGACTGTATCGCGGTCGGCGAGCTGGCGCTGGACGGGCGGATCGTCCCCTCCCCCGGCGTCCTTCTCGCTGCGCTCCATGCCAGCGCCGACGAGAAAGGGCTGATCTGCCCTGCCGCGCAGGGCTCCGAAGCGCGCTGGGCGAGCGGCGTGCCGGTGATTGCCGCGCCCGATCTCGTCAGTCTTCTCAACCACCTCAAGGGCACGCAGGTGCTGCCCGTGCCCGAACCGGGCGAGGCCGAGCCGCCGGACCACGGCCCGGACCTCGCCCGGGTCAAAGGGCAGGAAACCGCTAAACGCGCGTTGGAGATAGCGGCGGCAGGCGGCCACAATCTGCTGATGATCGGCCCGCCCGGTGCGGGAAAAAGCCTGCTGGCCAGCTGCCTGCCCGGCATTTTGCCAGAGCTGACGCCGGCCGAGGCACTTGAAGTCTCGATGGTCGCCTCGGTCGCGGGCACGCTGGAAGGCGGACGGATCAGCCGCATGCGCCCGTACCGCGCGCCCCACCATTCCGCTTCGATGGCCGCGCTTACCGGCGGTGGGCTGAAAGTGCGGCCCGGCGAAGTCAGCATGGCCCATCTCGGCGTGCTTTTCCTGGACGAGCTGCCCGAATTCCAGCGCACGGTGCTGGATTCGCTGCGCCAACCGCTTGAGACCGGCGAGGTCAGCGTGGCGCGCGCCAATGCCCATGTCACCTTTCCGGCCCGCGTGCAGCTGGTGTCCGCGATGAACCCCTGCCGCTGCGGCCATCTCGGCGATCCGGCGCTGGGCTGCTCCCGCGCGCCGCGCTGCGCCGCCGACTATCAGTCCAAGGTTTCCGGCCCGCTGCTCGACCGGATCGACCTGCATGTCGAGGTCGATCCGGTCAGTGCCGCCGACCTCGCCCTGCCCCCGCCCGCCGAAGGTTCGGCGCAGGTCGCCGCACGGGTGAAAGGCGCTCGCGATATCCAGACGGCGCGGCTGGAAGGCACCGGCCAGCGCACCAATGCCGAACTGGACGGCGATCTGCTCGATGCCCACGCCACCCCCGACGAGGCTGGCCGCAAGCTGCTGATGCAGGCCGCCGACGCCATGCGCCTCTCGGCGCGCGGCTACACAAGGATGCTGCGCGTCGCCCGCACCATTGCCGATCTTGCAGGCGCGGAAACTATCGGCCGGATTCACATCGCCGAAGCGCTGAGCTACCGTCGCCAGCCGCCAAGGGCGTGATCGGCGACGGTTGACGGCTTGCCAATTGCGCTTCCATCGTGAAAGAGTTTTCGCAATTCTGGAACTGATGCCGGATGGCGGAGCGCAACGGGAGAATGCATGTCGGACGTAATCGTCGCACCGCGGGTTCGTGATTTCGACGAACTGGCCGATGCCCTCACGAAGTGGCTGCAGGGCAAGATGCCGGACGCGACCGGGATCACGGTCGGCAATTTTTCCTACCCGAGGGGAGCGGGCCGCTCGCACGAGACGATCCTGTTCGACGCTCGCTGGACCGAGGTCGACGCGCCCGTGAGCATGGGGTGCGTCGTGCGGATCAAGCCCACCGCCTTCAAGATCTATCCGGACGACCTTTTCGAGCAACAGTTCCGCGTCATGCAGGTGCTGCATGAGCACAGCGCGGTGAGAGTGCCGCGGCCGCTGTGGATCGAGCACGATCCTGGCCTGCTCGGTGCGCCGTTCTTCGTCATGGAGAAGGTGATCGGCCGCGTTGCGGTCAGCTATCCGCCCTATGCCCAGACCGGCTGGGTCGCCGAAGCCAGCCCGCAGCGGCGCCGGCACATGTGGGAAAGCGGCGTGCGCCAGCTCGCGGAGATGCAGCGCGTACCGCTCGACAAGCTGCGCTTCCTTGAAGGCCCACCCCATGCGCGCGAGGGGCTGGAGCAGGAATTCGACAAATACAGCCGCTTCGTCGACTGGATCGAGGAGCAGCGCCCCTGGCCGGTGATCCGTGCCGGCCTTGCCCGGCTCAAGGAGCTGTGGCCGGACAACCGCCCGCCGGGTCTGGTCTGGGGCGATGCCCGCATCGGAAACATGATGTTCGACGAGAATTTCGAAGTGGTGGCGGTAGTCGACTGGGAGCAACCCTCGCTCGGCGGCGCGCTGAACGATCTCGGCTGGTGGCTGGTGTCGGCGGAACTCATGCACGGCGCGAATGACACGCGCCCTCACCTCGAAGGCATGGGCACGCGGCAGGAAACCATCGATCTGTGGGAGAAGGTTTCAGGCAAGTCGGCCGCAAACGTCGAATGGTACGAGGATTTCACCCGCCTGAAGATGTCCTGCCTTTCGATCAGCATGGCCTATCTCGACAGCGAGCGGATGCCGGACGAGGCTGAGCTGGCCAAACGGCTCAAGCTGGCCTGAGGCCAGCCGGCGGACCATGTCGTACTGATAGCGGGCTCGAAAGCGGCTGCCGGGAACCGTCCCCCGATAAACAGGTTACATTGTGACAAACTTCGTCTAGATCGCTGCATCCGCGATCTGATGCACAGGGCGGCTTCGCGACGGGAGACCGTTTCCGAAAACGTCGCAGCTGGCCGCCTGTCGAGAAATCAAGGGGATAGTTGATGAAATTGCTTCGGTGGGCAGTAGCTGGCGCGTCCGTCTACGCCGTCTACAAATATTCCATCGGCAAGAAGGCCAAGGGCGAGGATGTGTTCGTCTCGCCCGAACGCGAGATCGAGAAGCTGACCGAAGGCGAAGAAACTGCGGAAGAGGCTCTGCCTGCGAAGCCAAAGCGTCAGCGCAGCGGAACCGCCAAACGACCCCGGAAATAGCCGGGCACCGCTTGCCGGCGGCATTCCCGACGAAACCTTTGCCGACGTCCCCGAGGGAAGGCTAACCAGCCTCGCGCAAGGCGGGAATGACTTCCGTCGCGAACAGGCGGCGCGCTTCCTCGCCCCATTCGCCGGGATAGAAGCCGGGGCCGACCACGACGAAACGCTCGAGGCCCATCTTCTTGAGCCCCAGCAGCCGTTCGGTGACGCGTTCCGGTGAGCCGACGATGGCAAAATTCTTCACGAACTCGCGAGACAGGCCACCGCCCTTGATCTTGTCGGCCGTGTTGATCTCGCCATGCTTGTTCATGTCGTAGCCGCTCTTGATCGTATCGAGGTTCTTGGTCGCCTCCGAGCCCTGCGGGCCGACCTGCTTGCCTTCGATCACCTGGAA
>JAGREL010000296.1 GCA_020446575.1 Novosphingobium sp.
CGCGATAGTCGGGCGAGAAGCCGACGCGCACATAGCCGATCCGCACGCCAGCCTTGCGCGCGGCGGCGATGGCCCTGGCGGTATTTCCCAGCGTGCCGCGCTCCTTGACCTGCACGCCGTAAGTCTGCGCGTTGAAGCCGTCCTCCGCGACAAGGTCGTTCATCATGTCCATTACGAGGAACAGGGTCTTGGTCATGCGGCGGGCCTTTCGGTTGCAAGTGGGTCGTGTGCGGGTTCGGCCTGAAGGCTGTCGTGCAGTTCCTGCCAGCCGGCCTCGATATGTTGGCGCGTGGCGAGCATGGCGCCTGCGGCATCGGCGGCGATGAACGCGCCCAGCATCTCGTCATGCTCCTCGGCGGCGCGGCTGACCCGGCCCTTGAGCCGGTTGATCAGGTCGAAGGGGTAACGCGCCCACAGGATCTGCACGAAATGCAGCGCCTGCGGCATCGCGGCGATCTCGAACATGCGGTGGTGGAAGCGGTAATTCGCCGCACGGGCCGCCTCGTTTTCGCCGGCATCGAAGGCACGGGCGAATTCGGCGGCCAGCACTTTCAGCTCTGCGATGTCCTCGCCGGTCGCCTTCTCGACTGCGCCGCGAACCAGTTTGGTCTCCAGCAGGATGCGCAGGTCCAGCACTTCGCGCGAAGCTTCGATATCGAAAGGCGCCACGGTGGCACCGCGATAATTGTCGGCCGTAACGTAGCCCTCGGCTTCGAGCAGCTTGAGTGCTTCGCGCACCGGGGTGATGCTGGTCTGGAGAAGGTCCGCGATTTCCTGCTGCTTGAGCCGCTCGCCGCGCGCGTAACGGCCGGAGATGATCCCCTCGCGAAGGAAATCCGCGACCGTTTCTTCCTTGGGACGGAATGCGCGAGCCACGGCTGCCTACTCCTCCACCGGCCGGGGCAGGTTGGGCAGCTCCGGATTGCGTCCGGACGTGAAGCCGCGATGCATGTCGTAGGGATAGATCGCCTCTGCCGCGCTGACCTCGTCGAGCCGCGTCATCTCCTCGTCGCTCAGCGACCAGGTCGCGGCGGCGAGATTGTCCTCGAGCTGCTTGGTCTTGCGGGCTCCGATGATGATCGAAGTGACGCCCGGCTTGCGGGCAAGCCAGTTGAGCGCGACCTGGGCTGGCGTCGCTCCCCTGTCGGCCGCGATCTGCTCGACCGTGTCCATGATCTTGTGCGTGCGCTCGTTGTCGCGCGCTTCCAGACCGCCATAGGAGCCGATCCGCGTGCCTTCGGTCTTGGCGTTCTTCCTGCGGAACTTGCCGGAGAGATAGCCCGACGCCAGCGGGCTCCAGATCAGGGCGCCGACGCCTTCGTGGACGCCGAGAGGCATCAGCTCGTTCTCCGACACGCGGTCCAGCAGCGAATAGCGGATCTGCTGGCTGATGTAGCGGGTCAAGCCAAGCCGGTCGGACGTTGCCAGTGCGCGCATCTTGGTCCAGCCCGAATGGTTGGACGAGCCGATGTAGCGCACCTTGCCGGCGTGGATCAGGTCATCCAGCGCGCGCAGCGTTTCCTCGACCGGTACCATCAGGTCCTGGTTATGGATCTGATAGAGATCGATGTAGTCGGTCCTCAACCGCTTCAGGCTGGCTTCGCAGGCTTCGACGATATGCTTGCGGCTGGCGCCACGGTCCATGACGCCGGGGCCGGTCTGGCCCAGGAACTTGGTGGCGATCACCACTTCCTGGCGGCGCGGGGCAAGGATCTCTCCGAGCACTTCCTCGGACTGGCCGGCGGTGTAGACATCCGCCGTGTCGAACAGGTTGATCCCCGCATCGATACACATGTCGATCTGGCGCCGGGCTTCCTTGCCGCGGGTGTCGCCGACCACCGAGAAATTCCCGGAACCGTCGCCGAACGTCATCGCCCCGAAGCTGTAAACCGAAACGTGAAGGCCGCTGCGGCCGAGCATGCGATATTCCATCGTCCTCACCCCTTCTGCCGGACGGGCGCCCAGGCAAAGTCTTCCGGGCCGCCCTGTTTTGCGGCGCCGCTCTCGATCAGGGCGGTGCGCTCGGCATCGGCGTAGCCAAGCTCGGCGAGGAGTTCGAGAGTATGCGCTCCGATTTCCGGCGGAGGCAGATTGGGTTGCACCTGCTGCTGCCCGGGAAATTCCGGAACCTCGAAATGCAGACCGCGAAAATCGAGTTCACGCAGCTTGCCGGGCTGGTGGGCCTGCGGCGCATCGAGCACGCGCTCCAGCGGCAGCACCTCGTTGAAGCCGACGCCGGCTTGCTTCAGCCGCGCGGCGGCTTCGTCATAAGTGAACTTGCCCACGCCCGCGCGCACCGCGGCCTCGACCTCGTCGCGCAGCTTCTTGCGCTGGCGCAAGGTAGCCATCTCTTCGTTGTCGCCCTCGGGCATTTCGAGCGCGCTGGTCAGCTTGCGCCAATGCGCGTCTGACATCACCAGCAGATAGATCCAGCGTCCGTCGCTGGCTTCGTAGGCGCCGTATCCGGGCATGGCGAATTCGCCGCCCGCTTCCTTTTCCGGCCGGCCGAGCAGCTGCGTCTTGAGCTGGACGCCGGCGAGGTCGCGCGCGGCAAGGTGGAGGCCGGTTTCGTAAAGGCCTATCTCGATCCGGCGATCCTGTTCGGTGGGATCGGGATCGAGCATCGCCGCCAGCACGCGGATCACGGCGAAAGTGCCGGCGAACTGGTCGTGATAGGATGGGCCGAGCCGGCTTGGCCGGCCGTTGATGCGATGATCGTCCATCACGCCGGTGGCCGCTTCGGCGACCGGATTGGTTGCCAGGTCGTCGGCCTGCGGGCCGCGGGCGTAGCCCTTGATATGGCAGTGAATGATCGAGGGGTTTGCAGTGTTGCAATCCTCGAAGGTAAGGCCAAGCTTGCGCGACGCGGACGGAGAGAGATTGTGGATCACGACATCGGCGGTAGCCACCAGCTTACGGAAGATCTCCTTGCCCTCGTCGGTGGTCAGGTCGAGGCAGATGGCCTTCTTGGAATGGGAATAGGCGATCAGCGTGCCGCTCGG
This sequence comes from Novosphingobium sp., assembly GCA_020446575.1. Lineage (GTDB taxonomy): Bacteria > Pseudomonadota > Alphaproteobacteria > Sphingomonadales > Sphingomonadaceae > Novosphingobium. Next base: position 3,003 of record JAGREL010000296.1, read on the forward strand.
CCCCCCGCGCACCAGGGTGCGAGTGGTATCGCCCGTGGGCGGCTCGACCTTGATTACCTCGGCGCCGAGATTCGCGAGTATATGAGTCGCGAAAGGGGAGGCGACCATGGTGCCAAGTTCGATGACACGGCGTCCTGAAAGGGGTTGCTGGCTCATGGGGCTTGCCGTGGAGGCGTCCTCAAATAATGCATTATCTGGAAAGCTTGCGGCGGCCGATAACGTCGTTTAGCGCGTCTGGCTAGTGATTCGTTGTGTCTGACCCGAAAAATAATGCATTATTTTCGGAATTAGGTGAAAGGTGTGTAGATGAGTGAAGATTTTTCGGGCTGGATCGGCAAGAGCGAGGTGGCAACCGACACGCTGGAGCCGACGCGAAGCAATGCGATGACGGCCTCGGTAGGCGCCGTGACTGACTTCAAGGCAGGCGATCCGCTGCCGCTGCTGCACCACTGGCTCTACTTCTGGAACGTGCAGCCGCCCGAAAGTCTCGGTACGGACGGCCATCCCGCCAAGGGAGGCTTCCTGCCTCCGGTTGCGCTGCCACGCCGGATGTGGGCAGGCGGCAGGCTGCGTTTCGAAAGGCCGCTTCGCTTCGGGGATGATGTCACCAGAACGTCGACGATCCTCAAGGTGCAGGAGAAATCCGGCAAGAGCGGCCAGCTGGTCTTCGTGACGGTGGAGCACAAGCTGGCCGTTTCGGGCGAAGTGGCAGTCGTCGAGGAGCAGGATCTGGTTTACCGGGAAGCGGCCGCGCCGGGGTCGATCACCGGTCCGGCCGGCGAAGGCCCAGAGCCGCAATGCACCTGGCACCGCACCATCTTCCCCGACGAGGTCATGCTGTTCCGCTATTCGGCGCTGACCATGAACGGCCACCGCATCCACTATGATCTGCCTTATGCGCGGGACGAGGAAGCCTATCCGGCGCTGGTCGTCCAGGGCCCGTTCCAGGCCACGTGCCTGGCGGCGATGGCGCAGCGCGAACTCGGCAAGCCGCTGACGACGTTCGAGTTCAGGGGCATGTCGCCGGCCTTTGCCGGCACGACGCTGCATGTCTGCGGCGAACCGACGGAGGGCGGTGTGAGCGTCTGGACAGAGCAGGGTGGCGCGAAATGCATGACCGCCAGCGCCAGTTGATGTCGCCGCATTTCAGATAGGCGCAGTCGCCTCGCCCATTTCGGACGGCCCGGCATTCTCTTCGGAGCAGCCGCAATGGAATTCGGCGGGGGGCTGTCCTAGCCCGCATGAAGTCGAGCCTCGAACCGGGGCCATGCAGTCTGGAGAGCGCGCGCCATGGAATACAGGGTTATTTCCGCCGACAATCATATCCTCGAGCCGCGTGACCTGTTCGTCACCCGCATGCCGAAGGAATACCGCGACCGTGCGCCTCGCGTCATGCGCGGCGAAGACGGCGGCGACGGCTGGTCGATGGACGGCAAGACCGTCCCGCGCACTCTGGGAATCGAAGCGACCGCTGGTCGCAGTGTGAAGATCAGCGGCTACAAATGGGAGGAGATCCTGCCCGGCAATTACGACGGGGCCGCACATCTCAAGGATATGCAGGACGCGGGCGTCGATGCCGCCGTGCTGTTTCCCTCGGTGCCGTTGCAGGGGTGGTTCATGGGCGACGATCCCTATGCGCTGGCCCTGTTCCAGACATTCAACGACTGGGTTGTCGAGGATTTCTGTGCGCCCGATCCCAAGCGGCTGATCGCTTTGCCGATGATGCCCGTCAATCACGGCATGGAGGTGCTGCTTGACGAGGCGGAGCGCTGCCTCGCCAGAGGCGTCAAGGCGCTTCACATTCCCGTCTATCCGGACCGGCCCTATTGGGATGCCTATTACGATCCCTTCTTTACTCTCGCCGAGGAAGCGGACGTGCCGCTGTGCATGCACCGCACCTCGGGTGGGCACGATCCGGGAGGCAAATCCAATTTCGAATTCAATATGCCGGGCCTGAACGTCGCGGGCACCGTGCACCGCTTCTTCGCGGCCGTCGAGCCGTTCACCAAGATGATCTACACCGGCGTCTTCAAGCGCCACCCCAAGCTTAAGATCATGGATGCCGAAGTGAATTTCGGCTGGATCCCCTTCTGGAAGAACACGCTGGACGAGTGCTTCGAAAAGCAGAAGGGCTGGGCGAATTTCCCGATCGAGAACACGCCGAGCGATGCTCTGGGCAAGAACCTGTTCGTGACCGTGCTGGACGACAAGCTCGGCTTCGATTTGGTGGAAGACGAGCCCTATCTGGCCGACATGGCCATGTTCTCGACCGACTATCCGCACAGCATCTGCCTGTGGCCGGATACGCAGGAAGACATCGCACGGGCAACCGTCAACTGCGCGCCGGAAGCCAAGCACAAGATTCTGGCCGGCAACGCGGTCCGGGTTTTCAACCTGAACTAGGGCACGATAATTTTGCGTGAATCCCCCTCCTCTTCAGAGGAGGGGTGCAGGGGTGGTGGCGATGCGTAAGCATCGCTCGCGTAGCGAATTATCGCACGGTTGGATGCACCACCCCCAACCCCCTCCTCTGAAGAAGAGGGGGCTATTTGGTTCAAACCGACCTCATCGGCCTATAGGGTGTTTCCGTGAATCAGGAGGCGGTCTGAGGCGGGGTCAGCACTTTCGCGACCGAAGGCCGCGCAAGCACGTCCTCGCGCCAGCGGGCGACAGCGGGACAGTGATCGGGAAGCTCGATCCCGAGCATGTCCAGCATCCGCAGCGGCAGAACGGCGGTGATGTCCGCGATGGAGAAATCGGGACCGGCGACAAAGGGATGGTTAGCCAGCTGGGGTTCCAGCATCTCCAGCCCGGTCACGATTCGCGGCCGGTTGAGATCCGCCCATTCGGACAGCTGGACCGGCTCGAGGGCCTTCACGAACGGGACGGAGTGGCGGAAGACCGCTCTGGCGGCATCGAAGAAGCCGAACTCGACGCGGCGCTGCCACATTTCGATCGTCGCTTCTTCCAGTGGCGTGCGCCCCATCAGCGCCGGTTCCGGGAACAGCCGCTCCAGATAGCGGCAGATGGCAACGGTCTCGGAAATGCAGGTGCCGTCGTCCAGTTCGAGCACCGGGATCTGCGCAGCGGGATTCTTCGCCAGGAACGCCGGCTGCTTGTGTTCGCCGTTCAGCAGGTCGACTGGTTCGAACGGGATATCGATCCCTTTTTCCTCAACGAAAATCGCAACCCGCACCGGGTTGCCCTGATCCCTGGTTCCCCAGATCTTCACCGGCGTCTCCTCTCTATCAGCCTTGCGGTCAGCGAGCTGCCGAACCGGCCGGCTTCGGCTTTGCCTCCGCTGCTTCCTTGGCCTTGGCTTCCGCCTCTGCCTTGGCCTTCGCTTCTGCCTCCGCCTTGGCCTTCGCCGCCTCTTCGGCCAGTCTGGTGGGGCTGGGCGAATAGACCTCGATCAGCGCAACCTTCTCCTCGCCATTGTCCTTCGACGGTGGAGGCGTGCGCCGGGTAACGATGATCCCGGCCGCACGAAGTGTCTTGGCCAGCTTGGTGCCCGCATCGCCTTCGGGCGCGGTCAGCGTCACTTTGGCCATACCCCAGCGCTGCAGGGCCCAGATCGCTAGTTCGACCGGCACCGTGTCGATGGCTTCCTTTTCGTCTTCTTTCTTGTTGTTGCTTTCGTCGCCGTCCCTGGGCGCTTCGTCCAGCGGCACGCGTAGCTGCGATGTGGCGGGCGGGACGATCATCACCGTCCACGGATCGTCGGCCGAGTTCGCCTGCTGCTCGATCAGGCCGTAATCGGCGAGCGTCCATTCGGGCGCCGGCACTGGCTCTACATAGACGATGCGGCCGGTGCGGTTGGTCCAGACCGCCCGGGTCGGCAGGCCGATGCGGCCGCGGATCCTGTCCAGCGGCGGAACGTCGGCGGACAGGCCCGCGACCGTGCGTTCCATGGCGGCATCGACGATTGCGCGGGTCTGCGATTCGAGGTCGGCTGCCAGGACCTGCTGGAGATTGATGGTGACCTTTTCTCCCATCTCCTCGGCAAGCCGCTTTTCCGCGTCCTTCACCGCGTTGTTCGTGTAGCTCGGCGTGATCACCAGCGCTTCCACGCGCGGGTCGCCGAACAGCGGCCAGCTCACCTCGAGCTGGGCGATGCGGGCGCTGGATTGGCCCGTGGCGGCCAGGATCGCGTTGCGCGCGGCCGATTGCATCGTCGCTTCGTGCTTGATGCGGATCAGCGTCATCGAAAGCGGAGTTGCCAGCGCAAGGAAGGCGGCGAGCATCACCGCGATGTAGCGCGGGGTCATTTCCACCGCCCGCAAGGGACGGGCGGCCCCGCTGAGCCGGGCGATCAGCGCGAAGGAAAAGGTGATTGCCGCCAGGTTGGTCAGGAACAGCAGGAAGGCGCCCATGGCGAAGCGCAGCTCCAGCACGCCGAGCCCGTAGCCCAGCGTCGCCAGCGGCGGCATCAGTGCCGTGGCGATGGCGACGCCGATGG
>JAGREL010000297.1 GCA_020446575.1 Novosphingobium sp.
CTTGCGCGACTCACTTTCGAGGCGCAGCTTTCTTCTTGTCGAAGAGGCGATTTCGACCAAATCTTGAAGGTCCAAGTGCCTGAAAGATAAGGAAGATTTAGCTAAATCGGACTGGTGGCAATGTCTCTGACGGCATTGGAAAACACGCCTTGCAACAGTTCCTCGGAATTGGGTTTGGCGAACCGAAGATGCAGTGAGTGGACAGCTGCCAGCGGCCGCAAAGCCGCGGCCCGGAAGAAGCAGCGGAAAGTCCTGCCCCGGTAGGACGGACGAAGGCTTTGGAAGGGCGGGTTGAGGAACGTACCCGCAAGGATGCAGACCTTGCCCATTCGCAGGCAATGTGGCTCAGGAACCGCCAGGCGGAAGGAGAGGCCCCCTCGGGAGCCAAACCGACCGCCTGACGGGACCGACGCCGGCGAGGTTTTGCTTGCCGAAGGTTGCTGGCTCGGATCGGTCGGAAGATCGGGAAAAGCAAGGTGACCGGATAAGTCGTCGAGAGCCATTCGGTGTCAGACCGGATAGTTCGAGCCCGATGTGAAGAGCATCGCGATGCGGCGGCGTTTCCTGCCCAGGCGGGTAAGCGTCGAAAGGCATCATAGCGGCAAGGCGGCAGTTCGGACAGCTATCGCCGCGAGGCGAGGCAGCCTTCAAGTGAGAGAAGCATTCGCAGGCAACAAGGGGCCGGCAGTGATGCCGGCCCCATTTTCGTGCAGGTTGTCCTTTTGCAGCCGTTACTTCTTCTTGGCGAGCTGGCCACGAACGGCGCCTGCGGGAAATTGCGCAGTGTGCACGTTGACATAGTAATCGCCGGGTGCGGCGACGATGGCGGCGAGCGTATCGGGTTCGAGCGCGACACATTCATCCAGGTCTTCGCCTGTCACCTCGACGGACGTCACCGGTGCCCCGTCCGCCCCGGCAGCGCCGGAATGGATATGTGCGGCGGTGGGCTCGCCGATTCCGTCAACCGCGAGCATGTAGCAAAAATCGCCGGCGTCCGCGTCGACTTCGGCGGTGAAGCTGCCGGACCCGTCGGCGTTACCGCCTGCGGTCTCGTTGGCACCGTTGAGGGAGGCGGTGAGCGTGACAGACTTGGCAGCGGCTAGCGATGGCAGGGACATGGCGGCGAGCAGCGTGCCGCCCAGCAGCAGGACTCTAGACATAGGCATCGTGATTCTCCTCCGGCTCGCGCGAGGGAAAAGCCGTCGCGCAGGCCCGAGTCGCACATACACCCGCGTTGGGGATGGGCGGAAGGGATAATCGCGCTCGAAGGTTGAGATCACAGCCGCCCGGCCCATCCTCTACGTGCCGGGATCGAGCATTCCCGCCGTGTCGAAATAGTCGCGCCAGGAGAGGATCTTGTCGCCTGCCACTTCGAAGATGCCCATCACCGGGAAGGAACCGATCGTCTTGCCGTCGAAATCGCGCAGATGGTCGATCCGCTCCGTCAGCACCTTGTTGCCGCTCTCGGCCACTGCAAGCTGCTCGATCCAGATCGTGCCCATGCCGAACTTCTCGCCGAATGCGGCATTGAGCGCGATCGCCTCGTCCTGGCCGGTGGTGATCGCCATGCCGTGGTTTTCCCAGATCGACCGGTCGGTGAAATACTGTCTGATCGCATTGTCCGGTCCGCCTGGCTTTTCCCACATGGCGCAAAAATCCAGGACCACTTCTGTCGCTGTCGGCATGTGCATCTCCGGCTGGGATGTCGTTATTGTGAAGGCGGCGAATTCTTGAGCGTGTCGAAATAATCGCGCCAGGCGGCAATCTTTCCGTTGTCGATCTCGAAGATGCCCATCACCGGAACCGTCATGACTTCCGTGCCGTTGGCGTCGATAATCCGGTCGATCCGGTGCGTTAGCACCTTGTTGCCGGTCTCGGCGATCGCGAGCATGTCGATCTTCATGCCGGTCATGCCGGTCGCCTTGCTGAACTCGTGGTAGAAGCCCAGCGCCTGTTCCTTGCCGGTGGTGGTGAGAAGGCCGTGGTTTTCCCAAACCGTATTGTCGGTGAAATAGCTGTTCACCGCCTCGGTGAAGCCGTCGTCCTTCTCCCACAGATCGACGAAGTGGGTCACGAGTTCAGTCGGCGTGGCCATGGCAAGATCTCCCAATCTTCTGCCGGCCGGACTGTGCTCGGGCGGGGGCGGCTTGTAAAGCGGCTGCAGGTGAACTCGCCGGCGCTGATCGAGCTGGACGGCACAGGGCGACTGCCCGGTCGGGTCACGCGAACACCGGCAGTTCCGCTCCGGCTCCCCATGGAAAAACGGGGACCCGGCGGGGTCCCCGTTCCCGCGGCTCGCGGGGGCGGCCGCGTAAGGGCCGGCCATGGCCCTATCTCGTTACTTCATCAGCTGGCCGCGCAGGGCGCCGGCCGGATGGTCGGTGTCGTGGACGTTGACGTAGAACTGCGAGGGGTCGTCGAGAATCCTCACGGCGAGCGCGCTGTCCATCGTCAGGCAGTCGCTGACCTTGCCGTCGTCGAGATCCTTGAGCGCCACGGCGACATCGCCGGCCACGCCCTCGGCGCCGAAGTGGATATGCGCGCCGGTCACGTCGTCGATATCGTCGACCATCACCTCGTAGCACATCTGGCCGCTGCTCGGGATCAGCCGGGCCTTGAACATGCCGCTGCCGTCCATGTCGCCGGGGCCGGGGACTTCGGCCTCGCCCGTCAGCTCGGCGAGCAGCTTCACGCCGCTGTCGCCCATCACCTTGTCGGGATCCTGGTGCCCGTCGGCGAGGGCGGGCACGGCCGGGCCCAGCGCGAGCGCGGCGGCGAGAGTGGCGGACACGAAATTCTTCATTGCGGAACCTCCTTGGCTCTTCGGACCGGCGAGGCTCGCACCCTTTCGGGAGCCGGGGCCATGCCGGTCAGACGGAGAGAAAAACCGCTTTCCGCAACGCAGGTTCCGCCGCCGGGACGAGCCGTTGCTCAGCGGCGATGGGCCGTGCCGCATGCCTGCAAGCCTGTCCGCGCGAAGACAGGTGCGGCCCGCGCCCGCATGCGCTAGGCAGGGCGAAACACCCCAGCAGAGGAGTCGGGAATGGCAGAGGAAACCGCGATCCAGGATGTGCTCACCGCCTACAGCCAGTCGATCGGCCTGCGCGATCTCGACATGACGATGGGCACCTTCATGCCCGACGGCATCTGGGAGCTGCAGGGCCTCGGCCAGAAATGGCAGGGGCGCGATGCGATCCGCGAGGCGCTCACCGGCATCTATTCGGGCATGGACTATCTCGTCCAGATCAACGCGCCCGCGCTGATCGAAGTGAGCGGCGACACGGCGAAGGCGCGCTACACCGTCCGCGAATGCGGCCGCCGCTCCGGCACCGACCAGGCGTTCGAGGCGTTCGGCGTCTATTTCGACGACCTCACGAAGGGCCCCGAGGGCTGGCAGTTCGTCCACCACAACTTCCGGATGCTGGCCGGACAGACCTACACGGTAGGCGCGCCGCCGACGATGTGAGCCGGCCAGTCGGCGGTTGACAAAGGCGACACCCTGTCAACCGGGGATTTCCGCTGTTAATCTGTTGAAATTCCTTTCCTATTTGGCCGAAGCCGGCGGTTGACACTCCTGCGGTTCCGAATTTTCGTTTCGGCGCGGATTTCGCGCCGGAGTCGTTTGTTTGGCCTCAAGCGCCGGCGG
>JAGREL010000298.1 GCA_020446575.1 Novosphingobium sp.
ATCTGCGCATAGGCGGCGAGCGAAGTGGCCTTGTTGAAATAGCGCCCTTCGTTCTGCAGCGGAACGACGCCTGTTGCCGGGAAGAAACAGGAGCAGGTTGGCGTGAAATCGAACGCTGTAGTGTTCTCCATGAATTCCGGCCCACCGGCCTCATCCTTGGAATGGAACCACAGCGCCCCAGCCGTGATATTGAGCCGGTCGGACGAATAGTTGACCTGCAATTCATCGCTCCATTGCTTGGCAATCGAGCTGGCCCCGGACGCAACGATGTTGATGCGATTTCCGACCAACGCGTCAAAGGTCGGAGCGAACTGCTGCAAGATCGCTGCCTGCTGTGCGGCGGGGAACGTGAAGAAGTCCGCACCGAAGAAACCGACTGCAGAAAGGAACGTCTGCGCAGCCGCCGCTTCCTGCGTGTACGTCAGGCTGCTAAGGCCGTCGATCGCCGAAGTAGCAAAGACAGTCGCCTTGCGGTAAGCAGCGATGTTCTTGACCGTGATCTGATTTGAAACATCCCAGGTAGCGGTCAGGCTGTGTCCCAACACTTTCTGATAACGGGGCGTGACCCAACCGTTCTGGACTTCATCCGGCCGCCTGGCATTCGGCGCATCATAAGCGAAGACGTTGTTGCTGGCATAAAGCGCAGTCAGCACATTCCCGGCCAGCCCACCGCCCAAACCGGCGTCATAGCCAATGAATGCGGTGCCTTCCGGCGTACCCTTGTCGTCGTTCAGGTCGAACTTGTAGACCATCCGGAAGTTGTTGGTCGGCTCGAACTTGACCGCCGCGAAATAGGAATTGTTATCCACCGTGCCCAGATTTCGGGGCGAAGAGTTCCGCGTGGCGAAGCTCGTCGGTGAAAGCGTACGATCCCACACCATGCCGGAAGTGGCGTTTTTGATATCGCCGCGCCGGTAATCATGGACAAAGCTGAAATAGGCGCTGAACGGGCCGACTTGGGGCGTATCCAGCGTGGCCTGGATGCGCGTGGCGTTCAAATTGCCGTAGGTTCCCTTGAGCTTGAAGCCCACGTCGCCACTTGGATCGCGCGTGGTGACACTGACGGCACCGGCTGTGGCGTTCCGGCCGAACAGCGTTCCTTGAGGACCGCGCAGGACCTCGAGCCGCTGGATGTCCGGCAACTGGAAGATCGAGCCGCGCGGTGAGCTCACATAGACACCGTCGATATAGATCGAGACCTGCTTGTCCGATCCGGCAACGACGCCGAAGCTTTGCTGGCCGCGGATAGTGAAGGCCGGCGTGGAGATACCGCCCGCCGAGGGCGCAACCGTAAGTCCGGGTGCGAACGACGACAAATCGTTCACGGTGAAAATCCGGTTCGCCTCCAGAGTGTCCTCGGTCACGGCTGTGACGGCGATCGGCACGTCTTGCAGACTCTGTTCGCGCTTTTGCGCGGTGACGACGATCTCTTCCAGTCCTATGCTGCTTTCGCCGGTCGCCTGTGCATATGCACTCCCGGACGCACCCGATGCGATTACAGCAGCGGTTGAAACGAGCAGATAACTGCGAAAACGAATAGCCATGCGATCCTTCCCCCTAGAAACGGGCGAATCCGGATGGAATCGCCCCAATCCATACAAAGATTGTCAGGCCAACGGCGCCAGGCATTGTCACAGAATGTTCTTGAAAAGCGCCCTTGGCAGTCCAGTAATCCTCCCGATTCTTTTTCGTTATTACCCGGTTATGATATTGCGAGACCCATAAATGCGCAAGTGGCGTTGCGTTACGTCTCTCGCGCAGGAACAGCCGGGGAACATTGTTCCCGAAAGCGCCTGGCAATAGCGTCTAACCGGTGCCGGATCGATTGTCTGGAACGAGGCTGCTCAGTCCATTTCCCAGGCGCGTTCGCCGTGGCTGGAAATGTCCAGCCCATCGCGTTCTTCGTCTTCGTTCACGCGCATCGGGATCAGCACCGAGACCATCACCGCGAGAATGGCGGTTGCCACTGCCGACCACACCAGCGTGACGCCGACGCCCAGGAGCTGGGCAACGAACTGGCTGCCCATTCCCATTCCTTCGGCATAACCCGTCCCGCCGAGCGAAGGGGAAAGGAACACGGCAAGCAGCAAAGCGCCCGTCATGCCGCCGACCCCGTGGACGGCGAACACATCGAGCGAATCGTCGATCTGGAGTTTCTGCTTCACCAGCTGGATGGCCGCGTAGCAGATGATGGCGGCAATCGTGCCGAATACGATTGCTGCGCCAGGCGAGATGAAGCCGGCAGCCGGAGTGACCGTGGCCAGCCCGGCGATCGCGCCGGTGGCAAAGCCGACGCTGGTCGGCTTGCCCACGGCGAAGCGCTCGATGAGGATCCACACCAGCGCGGCGGCGCTGGCTGCGGCATGGGTGTTGATGATCGCGGATGCCGCATCGTCGTTGGCGGCCAGTGCCGAACCGCCGTTGAAGCCAAACCAGCCGACCCAGAGCAGCGCCGCGCCGGCCATCGTCAGCGAGGGGCTGTGCGGCAGCATCAGCACTTTGGGAAAGCCCTGACGCCGTCCGAGCAGCATCGCGACGAGCAGCGCGGAAACCCCCGCGGTGGTATGGACGACGATGCCACCGGCGAAATCGAGCGTGCCGAAGCCGGATGCAAGCCAACCGCCGCCCCAGACCCAGTGCGCGACCGGAGCGTAGACGACCAGACCCCACAGCGCGCAGAAGCCGATGACCCACCCGAAGCGGGCGCGATCGACCCATGCGCCGGCCATCAGCGCCGGAGTGATCGCCGCGAAAGTCATCTGGAACAGGGCAAAGGAGCTTTCGGGAACGGCAAGACCCTCACGGACGTTGCCGAGCGAAATCAGCATCCATGCGTTGCCGGCTCCCAGCCAGCCGCTTGTCACTTGTCCGAAAGCGATCGTGTAGCCCGTCACGATCCAGAGCAGTGAGGCAATGCCTGCGATCGCGCCGACCTGCAGCAACACGGACAGGAAATTCTTCGCCCGCACGAGCCCGCCGTAGAACAGCGACAGGCCCGGCATCGTCATCAACAGGACCAGCGCGGCGGAGATGAGGATCCATGCTGTGTCGCCACTGTCGGCTACGTCGATCTGCCCCTCCTGAGCCAAAGCGGCAACAGGCATTGTCGCCGCCAGCGCGGCGAGCAGCATCGCGGACTTCTTGCGCATTACGAATCCTCCCCAAAACGCCCTCGACCAAGAGAGCGCATTTCCTCCGTAACCGGCTCTAGAACATCAATATCAATGGAGACAAGTGCCGCGGGAGCGGCCGGGGATGCCGTCAGGTCCAGCCTTCAAGCACCTGATCGGGAGGGCGGTGGCCGTCGGCCCAGAAGCGGATATTGGCAATCACGCGTTCGCCGGACGCTTCGCGCCCTTCCACGGTTGCGCTGCCGAGATGCGGCATGGCGACCACGTTCGGCAGAGTGAGCAAGCGTGGGTCGATCGTCGGTTCGTGTGTGTAGACATCCAGCCCGGCGCCGCCGAGCCGGTTCTCCTCCAACGCCGCGATCAGGGCCTGCTCGTCGATCAGTTCGCCGCGTGCGGTGTTGATCACGAATGCCAGCGGTTTCATCGAGGCAATACGCGCTTCGTTGAGGATGAGATGCGTTTCCGGGCTGGCCGGGCAATGCAGCGAGAGAATGTCGGCTTCCGCAATCAAACGATCGACGTCGGGTTCATACCGTGCCGAGAGCATGTTTTCGTGCGCGGCCGCCAGCCGGTTGCGGTTATAATATGTGGTTTCCATTCCGAAGGCCCGCGCCCGGTGCGCTACGGCCTGTCCAATCCGCCCCATGCCGAGGATCGCCAGCCGCTTGCCGCCGATACGATGGCCGAGCAGGCTCGATGGGCCCCATCCGGCCCACTTGCCGCTGTGGAGCAGGCGAACGCCTTCGGCGAAGCGGCGCACGACCGCGATGATCAGCGTCATCGTCAGGTCGGCGGTGTCATCGGTGAAGACGCCGGGCGTATTGGTGACGATGATCTTGCGTTCGTGGGCGGCGTGAAGATCGATGTGGTCGGTGCCGGCGCCGAAACTGGCGATCAGGCCTATCCGGTCGCCGGCATCGGCGATGAGGCCGGCATCGATGTGGTCTGTGACGGTAGGCACAAGCACATCGCTTGCGCGCATGGCAGCGACGATTTCGTCGCGGCTCATCGGCCTGTCGTCGGAATTCAGCGAAACGTCGAACAGCTCGCTCATCCGCGCCTCGGTCGCGGGCAAGAGCTTGCGGGTCACATGCACGCGGGGCTTGCCGGCCACGCGGCGGGACAGGGGAGTATCGGTGACGACGGTCATTACCGGAACACGCGCTATGACTCGCTGCCGGTCCGGTCAAGCGGTCTTGATGCCATGAGGCGTCAAACGGTATGCAGCTTTCATGTTGAAGCGGTTACGGCTTGCCTTGCTCGCCCTCTTGATCGGATTTGTCGGCGCTCCGGCGACGGCGCAGGAGCGCGAGGTTCCCTATTGGGCCTCGATCAGGGTGGACGAAGTCAACATGCGAGTCGGGCCGGGGGGCAGTTACCGCATCGCCTGGGTATACCGCCGCAAGAACCTGCCGGTGAAAGTCGTGCGGCTGATGCAAGGCTGGCGCCTGATCGAGGATCCCGATGGCGACAGCGGCTGGATGCTCGGGCGATTCCTCACGCTGGAGCGCGGCGCTATCGTCATCGGCAAGGGGCTGGCGGACATGCGCGAAGAGGCTGATCCGGCATCGCGACTCCTGTGGAGAGTCGAGCCGGGGGTCGTCGGCAAGCTGGGCGATTGCGAATCGGGCTGGTGCGGCTTCGAAGTCGAAGGCCGCGCGGGGTTCGTAAATCAGTCCAGGCTCTGGGGCCCCGGAGAGCCCTGACGGTCTGATGGCTCTCTCCCCGGGAGGGGAAAGAGCGTGCAATCACGCCATCTCGATCGCGACGGCCGTTGCCTCGCCACCGCCGATGCACAGGCTGGCAACACCGC
>JAGREL010000299.1 GCA_020446575.1 Novosphingobium sp.
ATCACCAATGGCAAGTTCGTCTTCAGCTGCACCGAGGCCTACCGGGTGCAGGACGGCAAGGTCGGCGCACCCGTCAAGGGCGCGACGCTGATCGGCGACGGCCCCAGCGTTCTCACGCGCGTGACCGGCATCGGCAACGACATGGAACTCGACGAAGGCGTCGGCACCTGCGGCAAGGGTGGGCAGAGCGTGCCGGCCGGCGTCGGGCAGCCGACCTTGCTGGTCGATGGTCTGACCGTTGGCGGCACGGCATGAGCGGTCAGGTGCGGTTCAGCATGGCGTGCTAATTATCCCCCATTACCGCTAGGGAGATATGAGATGAGAAAAATAGCCATCGCCCTTGCAACTGCCGCCGCCTTGCTTTCGGCTCCGGCCTTGCAGGCACGCGAGAAGATGACGGGCGAGGAAAAGCTCGCCAAGCTCCTCGAGGGGCGTGAAGCCGGTGAACCGGTGGATTGCATCAGCCTCAGCGATTCGCGCGATGCGAGGGTCATCGACAAGACCGCGATCGTCTACGGTCGCGGCAACACGATTTATGTGAACCGCCCGATGAACGCCGATGACCTCGACGACGACGATGTCATGGTCACCGAGACGAGCCTGAGCCGGCTCTGCAAGCTGGACACGGTCAGGATGCATGACCGGTCGCAGTTCTTCTTCACCGGCTTTGTCGGTCTTGAACAGTTCGTGCCCTACCGGAAGGTGGCAAGCGCTGAATAAGCGAACATGACCGCCGCTTATCGCCCCTGGGCGGCGGAATTGCTGCACTTCTGGTTTGACAAGCTGCGCCCGAATGAGTGGTTCGGGCGCAGCGCCGTCTTGGACGGGGAGCTTCGCAAGCGCTTCGGCCGTGAGCTGCAGGCTCTGGGGCAGCGCCCGGCAAACGATTTCCTCGGCAACCTGCAGACCGCACGCGCCGCCGTGCTGCTGTTCGACCAGCTCCCGCGCAACCTGTTCCGCGATTCTCCGAATGCCTTCGCCTGCGACCCGCTGGCCCGGGCCATCTGCAAGGAAAGCATCGCCAGAGGCTGGGACAGCACGCTCGGCAAGCATGAGCGCCAGTTCCTTTACATGCCGCTGATGCACAGCGAGGCGATTGCCGACCAGCTGCTGTCGCTGCGGCTATACGCCGCGCTGAACGACTCCTTCGTCCTGAGCTTCGCCCGCGCGCATTACCGTATGATCGCGCGCTTCGGCCGGTTCCCGCACCGTAGTGCCGCGCTTGGACGCAAGAGCACGAGCGCCGAGGAAAGGGCCGTCGCGGCGGGCAACGCGTGGTAGGATGGGCCGGGCCTACTCCGTGACGACTTCGGTCATCTGCTCGTAGAGCATCACCGTCGTCGCATCGAGATTGAAGGCCGGCGAGATCGGCATGGCCTCGGTATCGCGCATCGCGAACATGTGTTCGACCACGCCGTCGGGATCGTCAGTCTCCACGTCATAGATCGCCATGAACTTGTTGAGCTGGGTGCCCATCGAAACGCTGTGCAGTTTGAAACGCTGAGCCGAGGTGAAGCCCGGCAGCGCGCAGATATCGGAAAGGTGGCGGCCGGTATACCACTCGTTGAATTCGTCTTCCCGGCCTTCGAAAGGTTCGGAAAAGACCACCAGTTTGAATCGCCGCATCACTCGCTCTCCCGCTGTTCGGAGCGAATATTGGCGAAATGGGCGGCGGAGTAAATCGGGGCGACTTGCGTGTGGCGGAAATGCGGGAGCGTCAGCAGTCGCCGCTGCGCCGGGCCTGAAAATGCCCCTCGACCGTGCCCAATCGCCTAATGTCGCGCCTGTCTTCCTCGGAGACAGTGGCGGGATCGATCTTCAGCTTGAAATTCATCGTGGCGGACAGCTCTTCCGCGCCGATTTCGCCGTCGAAGTTCAGGATCATTCCGGCTCTCATGTCCCTGCGCGGACTGGGACAGTAGGCCGAGCCGGTAAGCCGGTTGCCCTCCCGCTCGAATTCGGCTGGCCAGCACTCCTCATCGGGCTCCATGAACACGCGGGCCAGCTTGTGCGGAACATATTCGGCTTCGCCCCCAATGCAGACGCTCTGGTCGGGCTCGACGATCGCTTCGAAATATTCGGCGAACTTGTCCGGAGACAGGGTGACCTGATAGCGGCCCGGCAGCATCTCGGCCGGCGCTTGCGGTTTCGCGGGTTCCTCCGAACAGGCCGACAGCAACGCCGCGACAGCGAAGAGACCGGCTCGGACGGACTTGGCCATCAGCTTTCTCCCTTACCGGGATGGATAACCGATAATCCTTAAGGTCCCTTCACCTTGTTGATCGGGCAGGCCTCGCGGGTCACGCCACGTCCTGTGCCTTGCCCGTTTCGCAATCCGGGCGGACCGGGCAGGCCTCGCACGCCATGCGCGAGGGTCGGCAATGGCTCTGGCCGAGCTTCTTGAGCAACAGATGGTGCTCGTCCATGTCGGCGGCGGACCACTCTTCAGGGAAGATCGGCATGAGCGCATTGTAGGCGCGCAAGGTATCGGCCTTCGCCGGCACGAGCCCCATGCGCTGCATGATGCGGCGGTGATGGCCCTCGATGACCATCGTCCGGCGGTCGAACGTGCTGGTGTTCATCACCTGCGCGCTGATCTTGCGCGCGACGCCCGGCAGCGTCTCAAGCCAGGCCATCGCCTCTTCCGTCGCAAGATTGGAGAGGTGCCGCAGATCGGCCGCGCCGCGCTGTTCGATGATGGCGGTAAGGCAGTCCTTGAGTCGCCGCGCCGACATCTCGGGAAAGGTCTGGTTGGCAAGCGCTTCGACCAGTTCCTCAAGCGGAGCCTGCGCGACTGCTTCCCACGACCCGTAATCGGCCAGCAACCGGTCGGTGGAGTCATTGGAAACGCGGGTCTTGCTGCGCGCGCCGATCACTCCCTGCACCAGCGTCCAAACCGGATCGCGGCGCTTGTCCGGCGGGCGGACAATGCGGCCGTATTCCCCGGTCAGCGCCGCCTGCGTGCGGCGCAGGAGGTCAGTGCGCGGGTCGGAGCCAAGGGAGAGCTGCATGGAGCGCCATGTAGTTTGCGAAGCGCCAGCTTGCCAACAGAAGGCGGTTCAAGACATAGTGCGGCGCCGAGCGAGGAGAATATCCATGTTCCGCCTGTTCGTCCGTCACAAGGTCCGCGATTTCGCGCATTGGCATCAGGGTTATTCTAACGGCGATGAGTTCCGCGCCGCGCACGATGTAAAAGCGCAAGGCGTTCATACCCACATCGATGATCCGAACGATGTCACCGTCTGGCACGACTTCGAAAGCCGGGAAAAGGCTGAAGCCTTCGGGGCACTGCCCGAACTGAGACAGATCATGGACGAATTGGGCGTTCAGGGTGAACCGGACGTCTGGGTTACCGAAACGCGCTAAGCGCTACTCCCACTCGATCGTTCCCGGCGG
>JAGREL010000032.1 GCA_020446575.1 Novosphingobium sp.
CAGGTATAGACGCGCGCCTCGCCGGGATGGACGGGCCGGAACTCTTCCAGGTCGCGGGTCAGGCTGTTGAACAGCACGAAAGGTACAGCGTCGGTCATGGCGCGCGACTTACGCGGGGCACGACAAAGGTCAAGCTGCGTAGGAGCCGAGCAGCACCGCGACCCCGGTCAACACCAGCGCCATCCCGGCAAACTCATGTCTCGCCAGCACCTTGCCGCTCAACCTCCCGGAGAGCATCGCGGCCATCGGCAATTCGACCAGCGCCAGCGTGCGCACATTGGCTGCCGGGGTAAGTGCGAATGCGGTAAAAAAGCAGGCAGATGACAGCGCGCCCATAAAGCCCGCGCCCAGACTCTCGCGCCACTCGCGCAGCGACCCGATGAAGGCCGGGCGATTGCGCAGCGCCAGCCAACCGCCAAGCAGGAAGGTCTGGACTGTCAGCGTCAGCACCAGCACGCTCAGTGAGCGGATGAGGAATCCCCCTTCGGGCAGTGCCTCGATCGCACCGCGAAAAGCGATCGAGGACAAACCGAACAGCGCGCCGGAGACGATTCCTGCCATTATCATTCCGCCCTCGCCGAAGAGCGCGGAATATTCGCCCGGTTTCACGGAAACGATCAGCACACCGGCCGTCACCATCCCCACTGCCAACCAGGCAAGCAGTGGCAAGTGGTCTCCCAACAAGGCTACGCCAAGCAGCGCGACGATCACCGGCTCGGTCTTGATATAGGCGTAGGCGACGCCGAAGGCGCGGCGGCCCATGACCACCAGCATCATCGCCGTCCCGACGATCTGGCAGATCGCACCCGTTACGGTCCAGGCAAGCGAAGCGGGGCCGAAAGGCGGAACGCGCGCTCCGGCAACGACAAGCACGGCTGCCAGGAACAGCGCCGCAAACGGCAGGCCATAGACAAAACGGACCTGCGTTGCGCCAAGCGTGCCGATCTTGCCGGTCAGGCTCGCCTGCGCTCCGTTGCGGACCACTTGCGTCGCCGCCGCCACTGCAGTGAACGGCACCCACAACAAAGGGTGAAGCATGCTCTAGAAACCTTCGAAGCGGACGACCTGCGAAAGCGGCGCGCGCGGCACATCGAATGTGTTGATCGGCGCATCCGGATCACGATAGCCGATCCCAACGCCGCAAAAGAAAATGTGATCCTCCGGGATGGCGACGCACTCGCGCACCTGCCGGGAATACATCGCCCAGGCTTCCTGCGGAGCACTGTCCAGCCCTTCCCCGCGCAACAGCAGCATCACCGTCTGCAGCCACATGCCGATGTCAGACCATTGCGGTGGGCCCATGTATCCCGGCGTGTGAACCAGCATCAGCACCGGCGCGCCGAAAGCCCGGAAATTGGCAGCAAACTGGGCCAGCCTGCCCTTCTTGTCTTCACGCGGGATGCCCAGCGCGGCATACATCAGCTCACCGACATTGAACCGGTAATCCTCGTAACGGCCGTCGAGCCCCTTGGGATAGATGTCGTATTCCATCGAGAAGGCGGCGCGCCCCTGCGGCAGCGCTTCGGCAACAGCGGCAATCAGTCTTTTTAGGGGCTCACCGCTCAGCACTGTCGCATTCCAAGGCTGGACATTGCCGCCGGACGGCGCGCGCTGCGCCTGCTCCAGCACGCGGCGCAGCACCGCTTCGTCGACCGGCTTGTCGAGAAACGCGCGAATCGTTCGGCGGCTGGAAACGGCTTCCGAGACGTCCACCATCACTCTTCCTCGAACAGATCCGCCAGCTGCTCGATGATCGTGCCGCCGAGCTGTTCGGCATCCATGATCGTCACCGCGCGCCGGTAATAGCGAGTCACGTCATGGCCGATGCCGATCGCAACGAGCTGGACTGGAGACTGCCGCTCGATCCATTCGATCACCTTGCGCAGATGCTGCTCCAGATAGCCGGCGCTGTTGACCGAAAGCGTCGAATCGTCGACCGGCGCACCATCGGAAATGACCATCAGGATGCGCCGCTCCTCCGGCCGGGCGAGCAGGCGGGTGTGCGCCCAGAGTAGCGCCTCCCCGTCGATATTTTCCTTGAGCAGCCCTTCGCGCATCATCAATCCGAGGTTCTTTCGCGCGCGGCGCCACGGCTCGTCCGCCTTCTTGTAGATGATATGCCTGAGGTCGTTCAGCCGGCCGGGATTCTGGTGCTTGCCGCCGGCCAGCCAGGCCTCACGCGATTGCCCGCCTTTCCATGCACGGGTGGTAAAGCCCAGGATCTCGGTCTTGACCCCGCAACGCTCCAGCGTGCGCGCAAGGACATCGGCGCTGATCGCGGCGATCGAGATCGGACGTCCGCGCATCGATCCGGAATTGTCGATCAGCAGGGTGACGATCGTGTCCCGGAATTCGATGTCACGCTCGACCTTGTAGCTCAGCGAATGGCCGGGCGAGACGACAACGCGAGCAAGGCGCGCGGCATCGAGCAGCCCCTCTTCCTGGTCGAAATCCCAGCTTCGGTTCTGCTGCGCCATCAGTCGGCGCTGCAAGCGGTTGGCCAGCTTGGTAACGACGCCCTGCAGGCCCTTGAGCTGGGCATCGAGATAAGCGCGCAGTCGGCTCAGCTCCTCCTCGTCACAAAGCTCCGCAGCACCGATGACCTCGTCGAAATCGGTTGTGTAGACCTTGTAGTCGAACGTGTCGGGAATGTCGGTCCACGGCCGGTTGGGACGAACCGGAAGCATGCCTTCCTCGCCCTCTTCGCCGGCATCGGCTTCCTGCATTTCCTCGCCGGCTTCGCGCTCGGCATCGCTGTCGCCCTGGTCTTCGCCTTCGCTCGCCTCGGCCGCCATTTCCGAGGGTTGCTGATCGTCGCCGGCATTTTCGCCTTCCTGATCGTCCTCGGTTTCCTCTTCGCCGTCCTCGTCGTCGCTTTCGTCGGGCTGGTCCTCGATCCGCTCTTCGCGCGTGAGTTCGAGATGCTGCAGCATGTCGAGCGAAAGCGACTGGAATGCCGACTGGTCGTCGAGCGCATCGGCCAGCGCGTCGAAATCGCCCCCTGCCCTTTCGTCGATCCAGGCACGAAGCATGTCCACGCCGGGTCGAGCGGCATCCGGCACCGGCTGGCCCGTAAGGCGTTCGCGCAGCATCAGGGCCAGCGCATCCTGAACCGGCACGTCTTCCGCTGACTCGGCCCGCGTGATCGGATTGGAGCCCATGCGCAGCTGCATCGCCGCATCGAGATTGCCGCGAATACCGGCATAGGCGTTCGAGCCCAGTGCTTCGTAGCGCACGGCTTCCACGGCATCGTAGCACGCCCGTGCAATCGGCTCGGCCGGAGCATGGCGGGTATGCAGGGATTCATTGTGGTGTCTGCGCTTCAACGAAAAGCTGTCGGCAAAGCCGCGTGCCTCCATCGCTGCGGCACGCGGCAGGCTGCGCCCGGGAAGAGGCACGCGGAAGGTGTTTCCGGACTGGCTCGGCGCATCGGCCGTCCAGTTCACCTCGATTTCGGAATCGTGCGCCAGCGCCCGCGAGGCGCCGGTGAGAACGCTCTTGAACCGGTCTGCAGGAGAATCGTCGGACATCGCGTCAGATCGATTGCCCTGTCTTGGCCCAGTCGGCAAGGAAGCCCTCGATGCCTTTTTCGGTCAGAACGTGCTTGAACAGCCCACGAATGACATTGGGCGGCATGGTCGCGACATCCGCGCCAATTTTCGCGCTTTGCAGCACGTGGATCGGATGACGGATACTGGCGACCAGCACCTGGGTCTCGAAAGCATAATTGTCGTAGATCAGGCGGATATCCTCGATCAGCTGCATCCCGTCGAAGCCGTTGTCGTCATGCCGGCCGACGAATGGCGAAACGAACGTCGCCCCGGCCTTCGCCGCAAGCAGCGCCTGATTGGCCGAAAAGCACAGGGTGACGTTCACCATCGTCCCGTCACCCGTCAGCTTCTTGCAGCTCTTCAGCCCGTCCATGGTGAGCGGCACCTTGATGCAGACATTGTCGGCGATTTTCCGCAGCACCTCTGCTTCGCGCATCATGCCCTCGTGATCGAGCGCAACGACCTCGGCGCTGACCGGACCATCGACAAGGTCGCAGATTTCCTTCGTCACCTCCATGAAATCGCGTCCCGCCTTGTGGACCAGCGATGGATTGGTGGTAACGCCGTCGAGCAGGCCGGTTTCCGCAAGCTCGGCGATTTCCTTGGTGTCGGCGGTGTCGACGAAGAATTTCATGGGGGCTCCTGATCGCGAATCTGAAGCCGCTATACGCAAGCCTGGCGGGTGCGGCTAGGCTTGCGGCACCTTCAGCGCAGCAATCAGTACAGGATCGTTGGTGCTTTCCGGATCGGCGCGGATAGCCGCCTCCTCACGCCCTATCTGGTACCAGATCGCATTGTCCGCTTCCAGCGCCAGGCCATGAGCGACCATGCCGAGATCGACCCCGGCCAGTGCGGATATCGCCTGATTGACGAGCGGATCATTCGCGACACGAAGCGCATCGTCCAGCGCCGGAATCATCGCATTGACGAGAGCCGGCCCCATTTCATCGCGCAGCAATGTTGTCGCGGCCGTCGGCCCACCGTTCAGGATTGCAACCGCATTCTCCACCCCGATCGTCTTGACGGCATCGGTCACGACCGGCGCGGCACGACGCGCACCGTCTTCGGCGACGTTGTTGAGCTTGTGCTGGAGCCTTTCGCGGAACGGTCCCGACGAGAGGATGCCCTGGACGATGCTGCCGCGTTTGCCGAAAAGCACCGGCAGATTGACGCGGGCAACAGCGCTGTCCCAGAACCCGTCCGGCTCGGTGAGCCGCGCAAAGGCATTTCTCGCGGAAAGTGCCAGCAGTCGGCGCACGGCGTCCACAAGGCTGACCTGCCCGAACGAGGCGCATCCCGGCAAAGCGATCAGGCCAACTGCCGCAATGCCGCCAAGGAACAGGCGGCGCTGGACGGGGTTCGACATCATGATGGTCGGGATCCTTTCCATGCCAGTGCGCAAGCTGAACTCACCTAGTGCCTCTGCGCGCGCGTGGCGACCGAATTCTTGCGGCTGGGCCGGAACGGCCGAACGCAGCATCGATCGCATCGCCCGAGACCCCCGAACGCATTATGAGGGAAACAGTTCCCGCCGGAGTTTGAGGATTTAGACCCAGTTACGCTGGAACGGATCAGAGAAAATCCACGCCTGGCTTGCCCGTAATGAGCTAAAGCGAAACGCCGCCCCTAACTCGCAAAGGTTGCGAGCGGGCGGCGATCCGTCAAAGTCCGGTGACTATTGGTGCGCGAGACGCGGGGTGTTTGCGCTTTTCAGGTTCCGGCCGTTCCGCCGCCGCATGACACCGCCGATCAGCCCGAAGCCCAGAAGCATCATCGCCCAGGTCGCCGGCTCAGGTACGGCAGTTTCATATTTGACCAGTTCGAGCTTGAAGCCGTCTGGCTTTTCCTTGCACTTCGTCCCTCTGGACGTCTGGAAACACTCAGTCGGATTATCGAAAGAAGCGCCGATCAGCCAGAGATTGCCGGAATTGCTACCGGGATTGATATTGCGGAATTCGTCACCGAACCCGGAGCTGTCCGACGAATACAGATTCCACGAGCTGAGCACCGACGCGTTTTGCCCATCGATTGCCCCGGCGACGTTGAACGGCAACGCCACGATGTCATAGCCGATGGTCGCGTCCGTGTCGTTCATGTCGTGCCAACCGGTGTTGAACTGCGCGCTGGAAAGGATGACCGCCTGGTCGAACAGCAGCACCACAAAATCGGTCCAGCCGGAATTGTCGATCGTGTGCGAATTGTCGCCATCGCTGTTCAACACCCCGAGGCCGTAGGTCCATACGCCTAGCCGGGCATCATTGATCGTGTCGCTGTCGTTGATCGACCAACCAGTCACTTCGACAGTTACCGTTCCATCGGTGAAAGTAAGTGCCTGTCCGTAGTTGTAGTAGCCAGAGTACGGAGAATGGTCGCTATCCAACCAGAGCATGTTGAGCGCCATGGCCGGAGCGCTAATTGTAAACGCAGCAAGTGCCGCGATCATCGATATGATTTTACGCATGTTCTTAACGCCCCTTTTTGTCCTATTCCATCTGCCCGAGCTCCTGATGGAGCTGCCCGCGGAAATACAGAGAAATGGAATACTGAATCCAAATTTGGATGAGGCCTGCGCTCGACACCGAATCAAGTCAATATTGGTTAATGAAAGAAAAATACAGCGTCCTATTCTGGCACAGCGGACATGACGTCATCGTACTGTCATTTTTACGGCGAGCGAGTTCTTGGGACGACCAGCCAGATCCCGACCGAGACTCAAGGGCCCAGTGAAACACGTTAAAGCTGCGAGATTTCTTCTTGCCTTTTCTGACTCCGCCGAATGCTCCGTTCCGAGCTTTGTCGGCCCGTCCGGATAAGTGATCCTCGCAGGACAGGCTTGTACTTTCCGTGTGCGGTGTTCCCTGCCTATAGGTTCGCCGGATGAACCGCGTTCGACTCCTCGTGTTCAATGCCGCGCTGGGCGTGCTCGACTATCGTGTGCCGGAAGGGATGGCAGTCGAATTCGGTTCGGTGGCGCTCGCGCCGCTGGGCCCGCGCCAGATCATTGGCATCGTGTGGGAACCGGAACGCCTGCAAGCAAAGGAAGTACCCGACAGCAAGCTGCGACCGCTGACCACAATACTGCCGGTTCCGCCGCTGCAAGAGCCGCTGCGCCGCCTGATCGAATGGACCGCGGACTATTATTGCGCCTCGCCCTCGGCCGTCGCCCGCATGGCGCTCAACCGCAGTGCCTTGGCTGGCGGCAGCACGACGACCGAATACCGGCTGACCGGAGAGGAACCGGCGCGCCTGACGCCTCAGCGTGCCGCAGCGCTCGACGCGCTCTCGGGCGAGCAGGCGACCATCCGCGAGCTGTCGGCCATTGCCGGGGTTTCCGAAGGCGTGTTGCGCGGCATGGTGGGCGCCGGCTTGCTTGAGCCGGTCACAGTCGACATCGATCGCCCCTATCCCCGCGCCCTCCCGGACTTTGCGGCGCCCGAGCTGACACCTGCCCAGAACGAGGCCGCGGAAACCTTCGTCGCTGCCGTGCGCGAACCCGGCTTCTCGCCGTTCCTGCTCGACGGCGTGACGGGCTCAGGCAAAACGGAATGCTATTTCGAAGCCATAGCCGCCGCCATCGAACTGAAGCGGCAGGTGCTGGTCCTGCTTCCCGAAATCGCGCTTACCGAGAACTTCCTGCGCCGTTTCGAACAACGCTTCGGCACACCGCCGGTGCTGTGGCACAGCTCGCTCAAGTCCACCGAGCGCCGCCGGGCATGGCGAGCGATCGCGTCCGGCGAGGCGCAGGTCGTGGTAGGCGCGCGCTCTGCGCTATTCCTGCCTTACGCGAAACTCGGCCTTATCGTGGTCGACGAGGCGCATGAGGTGTCTTTCAAACAGGATGACGGCGTGCGCTACAACGCGCGCGACGTCGCGGTGATCCGCGCGCGCTTCGAGAAGGTGCCGGTAATCCTGGCGAGCGCGACCCCTGCGCTGGAAAGCCTGGAGATGGCCGATGCCGGGGTCTATCGGCGGATCGAACTGCCCGACCGGTTCGGCGGAGCGAAACTGCCGGACATCTCGGTGGTAGACCTGCGCGAGGAAGCGCCGGAACGCGGTCGCTGGCTGGCGCCCAGGCTGGTCGAGGAAATGAAGCAGCGGCTGGAACGCGGCGAACAATCGCTGCTGTTCCTCAACCGGCGCGGCTACGCGCCCCTGACACTGTGCCGCCATTGCGGTTATCGCTTCCAGTGCCCGAACTGCACCGCATGGCTTGTCGAGCACCGCTTCTCGCAACGGCTCGCCTGCCACCATTGCGGCCATGAGGTGCCCATGCCGGACGCCTGCCCCGAGTGCGGCACCGAGGATTGCCTCGTCGCATGCGGTCCCGGCGTCGAGCGGATCGCAGACGAAGTCGCCGAGCTGCTGCCTGAAGCAAGGGTCGCACTGGTCACCTCCGACACGCTCAACACGCCGGAAAAGATTGCCGACTTCGTCGTGGCGGCCGAGGAAGGGCTGGTCGACGTTATCATCGGCACGCAGCTCGTCACCAAGGGATACCATTTTCCGGAACTGACCCTGGTCGGAGTGGTGGATGCGGATCTCGGCCTCGAGGGTGGCGATTTGCGGGCCGGCGAGCGCACCTACCAGCAGATCGCGCAAGTGGCGGGACGCGCCGGACGTGGCGAAAAGCCCGGCGAAGTGCTGATCCAGACGCGGCACCCTGATGCGGCTGTCATGACCGCGCTTGCAGCCGGGGACCGAGACGCCTTCTATGCCGCCGAATCGCAGGCAAGGCGCGAAGTCGGTGCCCCGCCGTTCGGCCGCTGGGCGGCGATCATCGTGTCATCCGAAGACGAAGCCGAGGCGCGCGATGCGGCGCGCGCCATCGGCGCGGCAAAGCCCGATCTGCCCGACGTGATGATCCTTGGCCCCGCCCCTGCCCCGATGGCGCTGCTGCGCGGCCGATACCGCTACCGCCTGCTGATCAATGCCCGACGCTCGGCGGAACTGCAGCGCGTTATCCGCGAATGGCTCAACCGTTTCGACTTCCCGGCAAGCGTGCGGGTAAGCGTGGACATCGATCCCTACAGTTTCGTGTGACTGCCTTCCCGACGCAGGAGCTCGCGCTTGATGTCCTCGCCATAGGCATAACCGCCGAGGGAGCCGTCAGAGCGGATCACACGGTGGCAGGGGATCAGTACCGCTACATTGTTCGCGCCGTTTGCCGAACCCGCCGCCCTCACTGCACCCGGCTTGCCGATGGCAGCTGCGATCTCGGCATAGCTGCGCGTTTCTCCCGGTGGAATGCGGCGCAGTTCGCGCCAGACGGCCTCCTGAAAGGCAGTGCCCTGAACGTCCAGCGGGATATGGCGCGAATCTCCCGGCTGTTCGATCGCCGCCATCACTTCGGCGAGCAGTCCGGCGAAGCGTTCACCGCCTTCGATCAATTCCGCATTGGGAAAGCGTGCAGCGAGTTCCGCGGACCCTTCATTGAACGATAGCCGGCACACACCCTTCTCCGTCGCCGCAACCAGCATCTTGCCGAGGCTTGTCGGCACAATGGCCCAGCGGATCGTCGCACCGCGACCACCGTCGCGCCACGCGGAGGGAGTCATGCCCAACCTGCCTTCGCTGGCTTCATAGAAGCGCGACGACGCTCCGAAACCCGAATCGTAAATCGCATCGGTGACCGTGTCTCCCGCACTGAGCGCATCTTCCGCCCTTTCCATGCGCAGGGCACGGGCGAAACTGGCTGGCGACAGCCCTACGGCGCGCTTGAACAGTCGCTGGAAATGCGAAGGCGAATAGCCAGTCGCTTCCGCCAACCTGGCCAGCGGCACCGGCTCTGCCGCATCGCGCAGCATGGTAATGGCACGCGCGACGGCTTCCTCTTCCCGCGTTACCGAATCCGGGCGGCAGCGCAGGCATGGCCGCAACCCGGCTGCTTCTGCCTCCTCATTTCCAGCGTAAAAGCGGACGTTCTCCCGCTTCGGCAAGCGCGCCGGGCAGGAGGGCCGGCAATAGATACCTGTCGAATGCACGCCCAAAACAAACGCGCCGTCAAAACGCCGGTCCTTGGCAAGCACAATGCGCCAGCAGGCTTCGTCATCCAACAGCTGGTCAATTTCCATAGGTAGAGTCATGGCATGCCTCCTTGCGAAGGCAAGTCATCGCGCAATTTCTCCTGCGCTGCTTCCCGCCGCTTGCGATCAAAGCGAATCCGGGCATAAGACCAGCGCAATGAAGCGCCGGTTCGTTCAGTTCGTTGCATTGCTTGTCGCGCTCTGGGCGGCATTGAGTTCGGGCGGCGTACTCGCGGAACCGGAGGACATTTCGGCGGCAGCGCGCAGTGTGGTGCGCGTCGTCCTGGTTTCGGAACAGGGCGACGAACCGGGACTTGTCGGGCACGGCTCCGGCTTCGCTGTCGGTCCCGACCTCATCCTCACCAACGCCCATGTTGTCCAGCCCGCCCGAGAAATCGAAGAGATTCGCATCGGCGTCGTCCCTTCGCAGGGCAAAAACGGCTGGTTCGCACGCGTTGTTGCGCTTTCTCCCCGGAACGACCTCGCCCTGCTGAAACTTACCGAGCCGGGCTCCCTGCCGCCTATCACGCTGTTTACCGGTCCCGTCGCGGATGGTTCCGAAGTGTTCGCTGTGGGGTATCCGGGCAACGTCGACCTTGCCCAGGGCCTTGATGTCGGTGACATTGTCTCTCCGACAAGTCCGGTGAAGACGCGGGGTAATGTCTCGGCCGGCCGCTCATCGAAGCAGTTCGAGACGATCCTGCATAATGCCGCGATCGGGGGTGGCAACAGCGGCGGGCCATTGCTCGACAGCTGCGGCCGGGTGATCGGAGCCAACACTTTCGGCACGATATCCGATGGCAGCGATTCCGAATTCTATTTCGCCGTTTCAACCCGCGAGATCCTGCGCTTCCTGCGTGCCGCCGATGTGAAGGCGCGCTCGACCGGCATCGCCTGCCGCTCGATGGAAGACCTGGAACGGGCAGAAACCGAGCGGATCGCGAACGTTCAGGCTGAAACCGAGGAAGAAGCGCGCAGCGCCGAAGCAAAACAACGGGAAGCAGAGGAACTGGCGCAACGCGAGGCCCTGATGGCGATCATCGCCGAGCGTGAGACAGGCATGGTCCTGGCCGGCATCGCGCTGCTGCTGTCGCTCGTCTCAGGAGGCGCCGTACTGTTCTTCAACGACAGCGATCGACCGCGCGAGGCGAAGATCGCCGGAGGCCTCGCAGTCCTGTTGCTTGCGGGGGCGGTCACCACATGGCTCCTACGTCCATCATTCTCGGACGTGACAAACCGGGCCGACGAGTTTGCAGGCCGCGAGGAAACCGAAGCCAACCCCAAGCCGGCGACCGTAGACCTCACCGGAAAGTTCATCTGCGCTCTTAATATGGCGCGCAGCCGCGTCACCGTTTCCGATCCGATCGATCTTGAACTGAGCTGGCGTGAGGACGGGTGCGCCGACGGGAGCCGTCAATTCGGCATAGGCGCAGACGGCTGGTCGCAAGTGGCGGTTTCGGACGCTGACAGTATGGTTACGGTCGCGCATTTCGATCCACCGTCAGGCGAATACCGGACCGAACGATACTACCCCACCCTTGATGTGATGACGCAGCTGCAGGCCAAGTTGAAGGAAATCAAAGCTCCAAAATGCGGCGCCGGCGAAGAAGCGGCCGCCAAGCTTGCTGAAGACCAGCGCGCCCTGATCGCCTTGTTGCCGAAGACACCCAGTGAACGGATGGTATACGATTGCCGTAACACCGAGGACTGATCCGCCAGAGGTGAGAGCAGCCCTCCCTGGAGGCGAATCGAAATACCGGTTTGCATTGTTTTGCCAATGCCGGGCTGCCCACCTTGCATCGCAACAAAATCGTCGCTATGCGCGCCCGGTCTGCGGGCCGCTGCACGTTGCTTCGTGCGGCAACCGTGCCTCAGCCCACCTGTTGTAAGGAACCGACGCGCGTGGAGAATTCCGGCGGCATTACGGCCAGCTTGCAAGGGCGTTACGCCTCTGCGCTGTTTGAGCTTGCGAGCGAAAATGGAGTCGTTTCGGCAGTAGAAGCCGACCTCGAAAAGCTTGAGGAAGCGATTCTCGGCAGCGAAGACTTGGCCGGCCTGATTCGCAACCCGCAGGTGAGCCGCAATGAGGCCGCCAAGGCGATGGAAAGCGTCGCCGGCGTACTGGGGCTCTCGGACCTCTCGAAGAATTTTCTGGGTGTACTGGCAAGCAATCGCCGCCTGTCCGTCCTTCCCGAAATCATCCGCGCCTTCACCACCATCGCCGCTGCCCAGCGCGGCGAAGTGACCGCGGATGTCGCCAGCGCCCATGCGCTGAGCGAAGATCAGGTCAGCGCCCTGCAGCAGAAGCTGAAAGAGCGCGAAGGCCGCAACGTGAAGATTCGTACCAGCGTCGATCCCGAACTGCTTGGTGGCCTTGTCGTCACCATCGGCTCGAAGCGGATCGATAGCTCCATCCGCACCCGTCTCAACTCACTCGCCCACGCGATGAAGGGCTGATGAAAGGCTGAACATGGAAATCCGCGCCGCTGAAATCTCGAAGGTCATCAAGGACC
>JAGREL010000300.1 GCA_020446575.1 Novosphingobium sp.
CGCGCGCAAGCATCTTGGCTGGTACACCAAGGGAATTCCCGGTTCGGCTGAATTTCGCAATCGTGTGAATTTCATCGATAACCCTTCCGAAGTCATAAGGGCTATTGATGATTTTTATGCTCCCTATCGGCAGCGCCAGGCGGCATGAAATTCAAGCTCGAGCCTGGTGGCCCCGACGCCAGACGCCAGCTCGCCAGCCTGCCGCTCGCCATCGTCCTGATGGCACCGGGCCTGCGCATCGCCGCTGCGAATCCGGCCGCGGAGCAGTTCTTTGGCCAGAGTCTGCGGAGGTTGGCCGGACGCAAGCTGACCGACGTACTGACCATTTCCGAACCGCGCCTGATCGAACGCATTGGCGACCACGAGACACCGGTATCAGCGCGTGAAATCGATGTTGTCGTGGCAGGGAAGGGCCCCAGACGACTGGATATGACGGTGACTCCGGTCATCGACGAACCGGGTTGGCAATTGCTGACGCTCCATGATCACAGCGCGGCCGAAGCGTTTGGCGAGGATTCGGGCGGGCCGGACTTCGCCGCGCTGCGCGGGCCGGAAATCCTCGCCCATGAGATCAAGAATCCGTTGGCCGGGATCCGCGGTGCCGCCCAGTTATTGGCACGGCGGGTCGGGCTGAAGGATCATGCGTTGACCGATCTCATTGCCGCGGAGGTCGATCGCATCGCGTTGCTCATCGACCAGATGCAGACACTGAGCCGGCGTACCACCGCGCCGGTCGAGCCCTGCAACCTGCACGAGGCTGTCCGGCGCGCGATTGCGGTTCTCAACGCAGCGGACGGCGCTCGTGGCAATATCATCCGGATCGAGGAGGAGTTCGATCCTTCCTTGCCGCCGGTGCTGGGCAATCCCGATGGCCTCGTCCAGGTCCTGATCAATCTCTTGTCGAATGCACGCGAGGCATGTTCAGGCGTGACGAAGCCGCGCGTTGCCGTCCGCACGCGTTTTGCAAGCGGTTTGCAGCTGCGTTCGAGCGGTTCGGGAAGGCCGGTCAGGCTTCCGATCGAACTGCGGGTCAGTGACAACGGACCGGGTGTTCCCCCCGCGATGCGCGAGCATATCTTCGATCCCTTCGTGACCACGAAGAAATCGGGGCAGGGGCTGGGCCTCCCGCTTGTGCGAAAGCTGGTCCGGGAGATGAGCGGACGAATCAGCCATGAGCGTGACGAAGAGAAGGGCTGGACGCATTTTCGCATCCATCTGCCGCTCGCCAGCGAAACCACGGTTGCCGCCGAGCCCGAAGAGAGCCTGACATGACTGTGCTCCTTGTCGAAGACGATCCCTCGATTGCCATCGTCATCACCGCCGCGCTTGAAGCGGAAGGCTTCGACGTTACCTGTTGCGACAGGATCACCGACCGTGACCGGCTGCTTTCGCAATCGCGGTATTCGGCGCTTGTTACCGATGTCATGCTTCCCGATGGCGATGGTATCGAAACGCTCGACCGGGTCCACGATCTTTATCCCGATATGCCGGTCGTCATTCTTTCGGCGCAGAACACGCTCGATACGGCAGTACGCGCAAGCGACACCGGCGCCTTCGAATATTTTCCCAAGCCCTTCGATATCGACGAACTCGCCCGCACCGTGCGCCAAGCGGTGGGCGCCAATTCCAAACCGAAGGAAAGCGACGAGGACGCCCAGATAGGGCAGGGGCTGCCGCTCGTCGGCCGAAGCGCGGCGATGCAATCGGTCTTTCGCATGATCACGCGCGTGTTGCGCAACGATCTGACTGTTCTGATCCTCGGAGAATCGGGAACGGGCAAGGAACTGGTCGCGGAGGCGATCCACCAGCTCGGACATCGCCGCGAAGGTCCGTTCATTGCCGTCAATACCGCGGCAATTCCTGCCGATCTTATCGAAAGCGAGCTTTTCGGCCACGAGAAGGGCGCCTTCACCGGCGCTGTCGCCCGCCACGTCGGCAAATTCGAGCAGGCGGCAGGAGGAACGCTGTTCCTCGACGAGATCGGTGACATGCCGATGCAGGCCCAGACCCGGCTGCTGCGCGCGCTGCAATCGGGCAGCATCCGCCGGGTAGGCGGGCGCGAGGAAGTGAAGCTCGACGTTCGCATCGTCGCCGCGACCAACAAGGATCTGGAGCCGCTGATCAACGCAGGCAAGTTCCGCGAGGATCTCTATTATCGCCTCAATGTCGTGCCGATACACATGCCGGCCTTGCGCGAACGCCCGGATGACATCGAAGCGCTGGCACGCCATTTCCTGCAGTTATCCGCCAGCGAGGGCCTGCCGCGGCGTCAGCTGACCGCCGATGCCGCCGAATTGCTCAGCCATCAGCCCTGGCGCGGCAATGTCCGCGAGCTGAAGAATTTCGTCTATCGCATCGCCCTGCTCGCCCGAAAGGACGTCATAGACGCGGAAACGCTTGCCCCTATGCTCGAACAGGAGGCAAGAACCGAAGCCGAAACGGGCGAGGACGCGCCGGGAATAGAAGCTGCGGTGACGCGCTGGCTGATGGATGCCCGCCCGGCACCGGGCACGGTCTATCACAGCGCCATGGCAGCCTTCGAGCGGCCGCTTTTCGCAGAAGTCCTGAAGGAAACCGGCGGCAACCAGCTGCGGGCTGCCCAGCAGCTCGGAATCAACAGGAATACGCTGCGCAAGCGTCTGAGCGAGCTCGCTTTGGATCCGGAAGAATTTATCGGCCGGGATTGAAGGATCCGGATCGAATTTGCTTGCAGTAGGGCAACAGTGTTGTTGTAATACTGCAACGATGAGCCGCGCCACACCCCGGGACAATAAAAGCTGGCCACGCTGGTGGCGACGCATGCAGCTCGCCGCGAGACGGGGCAATTTCTTCGCGGTGATCGAGGTCGTCTCGGTCGTGGCATTCCTGATCATGACGGTCACGACGTGGGTTACGCTTAACAGTCAGGCGAAGAAGGGGGCATTGCTCTCATCCGACGTGACGGCGACCCTGCTGGTCGGCACTCTGGTGCCGGCGATGGCAATCCTCGTGTTGCTGGGGCGCCGCATGGCGTTGCGGCGGGCCGCGGAAAGCATTGGCGGCACGGGCCGGATGCATGTGCGTCTGGTGTTCATTTTCTCGCTGATCGCGGCGATCCCGACACTGCTTGTCGTTATTTTCGCCTCATGGCTGTTCCAGTCCGGCGTCGAATTCTGGTTTTCCGACAATTCGCGCGGCCTTCTCGAAAACGCCAACAAGCTGGCACGCGGCTATTACGAACAGGCGCAGCGCGACGTCGGATACGAAACGGTGGCGATGGCGGAGGACCTGGGAACGTTTCTGAGCCAGGAACCGATCACCAGCCCCAGCTTCGCCGAGTTCTATTCCTATCAGGTCGTCAACCGGAAGCTCACCGAATCCGCAATTCTCCAGAAGGGAGGCGACGGCCAGCTGCGGACAGCCGCGATCGTCGATCCTGAAGGCAACACCACGCGCCGCCGAGTAACGTCTGAAGAGATCGATGAGCTCGACAGCGGCGAAGACATGGTCGTCAGCGCCGATGCCAACAAGATCGAGGCGGTCATCCCGATTGACCGGCGCGCCGGCGTCTACCTCTACGCCGCGCGCAGTTCCGACCTGCTGGCGTTCAGTCAAGGGCAGCGCGCCCAGAATATCGTCAAGGCCTACGAAGTGCTGACCAGCAGGGCGCGAGTCCTGCAACTGCGCTTCAACGTGGCCCTGTTCGTGGCATCTCTGGCACTGGTCGGCCTTTCGGTCTGGTTCGCCCTGCGATTTGCCGACCGTCAGGTCAAACCGCTCTACCGGTTGGTGGATGCGGCACGAAGCGTCGGTGCCGGCAATTTCGCGCTCAGGGTGGAAAGCCGGATGGGGGCCGACGAGATCGGCCTGCTCAACCGTGCCTTCAATCGCATGACCGCCCAGATCGAGAAGCAGACGCAAGCGCTGGTAGGCGCCAACCAGCAACTGGAAGAGCGCCGCGCCTTCATGGAAGCGGTGCTCGAATCGGTAACCGCCGGCATCATCTCGCTCAATAGTGACGGCAATGTGCTGCTGATGAACAGTACTGCCCAGAAACTGCTGTTCGACCGAAGCGGCCCCGGGCCGGTCGGCCTGTCGCTCGACGAAATTTCTCCGCAGATCGCCGCGCTGGTCGATGCAGGGCTGGCACGCGGCATCGTGCAATACAACAAGGGCGGCGAATTGCTGACGCTGGCCGTGAAGGTGAGCGAGGATCGGACCGGCCACGTCATCACCTTCGAGGACATCACCCG
>JAGREL010000301.1 GCA_020446575.1 Novosphingobium sp.
GGTTCGGGCGCGGCTTTTCCGCCAACGCCAATTCGGTCTTCTCCGGGATCACCGCCAATGCCGATGGCACGCGCTCGAAGCTGTCAGGTGGCGACATCCTGGCAGGCGGCCTCGGTCAGGGCGCGGGCGATGCCGCCGACACGGTGAGCAAGTACCTCATCGAACGCGCCGAACAATATCAACCCGTCGTCGAGATGCCGACCGGCATCGATGTCGAGATCGTCTTTCTCGACGGCGTCTTCGTGAGGAATGCAAAATGAGCCGCCTCAAATCCATCAACGCCAGCCTGCGCAAATCCGTGACTGGCTTTGGTTCGTCGCGCTGGCCGCGCCCCGTCGGTGCCGGTCTCGCCGTGCTCGCGCTCTCCGGCGCAACCGGATGGACGGTCGCCAGCCTGGCCCGTGATGCGCAGACTGGAGCGAACACCGGCCATGTGCGCGCCGCATTGGAAGCGCGCCTGCCCAAGACCCCGGTCGATGCGCTCGATTGCGACGGGTTCGGCGGGCTGTGCGAAGTCGCCTCGAAAACGACATTGTTCTACGTCGATCCAAGCGCACGCTATCTCGTCATTGGCCGCGTCTACGACATGGAAACGCGCCAGGACCTCACCGCTGCGCGAATTCTCGCGCTCAATCCCGACCTGCTTGCCGCGGGCGGCGCGCGCCGAACCGAAGCGGGGAATACAGCACCAACCAGGGCAGCCGCACCAACAAAGGTTTCGCTCAAGGGGCTCTCGCCCAAGGGCGCGATCCACTGGGGCCCGGCCAACGGCCCCAAAGCAGTGGTCTTTTCCGATTTCAACTGCGGCTATTGCCGCAAGCTCGAAATGGAACTGAAGGCGATCGGCGCGCGCGTCGAAGAACGCCCAATCTCGATCTTCGGCGCCGAAAGCCGCCGGATCTCTGAGCAGGTGCTGTGCTCGGCGCGTCCCGAAGTCTCGCTCTCCATGGCCTATTCGGGCCTCGCGCTCGCCAATCCCGAACCCTGCGAAACCTCCGGGCTCGACGAGAACGAGGCCTTCGCGAAACGACATGGCTTTTCCGGCACGCCGGTTATCGTACGCCCCTCCGATGGCGCGGTGCTCGAAGGCTTCCGCCCTGCCGAGAGCCTGCGCGCCTTCCTCACCGCTTCTGCCACACCAGCTTCGAAGGACACCAAGTGATGCGCCGTCCCATCCGAACTGCCGCCTGCCTCTTACTGCTCACCTCGATCGGCGCCTGCGTCGGGCTCGGCACCAATGTCGAAGGCGATTTTTCCTGCCGCGCGCTGAAGGGCGATTGCGCGCCGACCGCGGTGAGCGATGAAGACGCGCTCAAGGGGCTTTCCAGGGGTGAAAAAGAAATCGCCCGCGCCTACCGGCGAGCCGGCATCGCCCCGGGCGACAGAACGCGCACCGCAGAACGCACGATGAAGGTCGTCTTCCCCGCGCATGTCGATTCTGCCGGCACGCTGCACGACGAGCGCAGCGCCTGGATCGTCGTCGAAGATCCGCATTGGGCAGGCGAACTGCGCGATACGCCCAGGGCCACGCGTTCCTCATCGATTATGCGCGCGCTCAGCCGCCAACTGCGCGAAGCGCGCAAGGAAGCCGCCATCGCCCACCCGGACATTCCGGTCAGCGCGTCAGCGGATGACACCGTGCCCACCGATAATCCCTTTTCCCTTGCCTCGCCGCTCCCCTCCCCGGTCCCCTCCGAAGCGAGCGAGGCAAATGCCGGTGCCCCCGTGACAGCACCGGCAGCCGGGAGGCCCGATTCCGACACCATCCCGTCAGGTCTGGTCTCCCGGCCCCTTTCTCCGGCTCCCGTGCTCAATTTTCCGAGCGCCGAGGCCGTCGATGCTGCCCGCGCGAAGTCGCGTGAAGAACAAAAGGAGACCAAGTGATGGCTCTCTCGATCGGAACCCTGGCCGACCGCGTGCTTACCGGTCTTCTGGGCGATGCCGAACACGCCGAGAACCCGCGCGGCAGCCTGCTGCTCGACATGCTCTCGGACTGGCTGCCATACCGGGTCTACGATCCGGCCACGCGGCTCTATATCAACGCGCGCTCGAAAGGGTTCATCCTTTCGGTCACGCCGCTGATCGGTGCAGACGAGCGCACCGCCGAGATCCTCGGGCAATTCTTTTCCGAAGGCCTGCCCGA
>JAGREL010000302.1 GCA_020446575.1 Novosphingobium sp.
CGCCGCACCATCGATGGACATCCAGGTCTCATCCAATTTCGAGCGGCTGCTGTTCGACCTGAACGGCAGAGACGGCGCAGCGCTGGCGGCGCAGATGGCGGGCTTTGAGCAGACCAAGACCATGCAACTCACCAATGCGCAACGCGATGGCGCAGCCGCGCTGTTTTCCAGCGGGCGTGCGGATGCCGACGACATGAGTCAGGCAATTCGCTGGGCCTGGGAAGCATGCGGCGAGCTGATCGACCCGCACACGGCCTGCGGCGTCCATGCCGCGCGCAATGCCGGCCTGCCAGGCGAAGTGCCTGTTGTGACGCTGGCGACTGCCCATCCGGCCAAGTTTCGCGACGCGGTAGAGCGCGCGACCGGCAACCGCCCGGCGCTTCCGGCGCGGGTAGGAGACCTCTTCCAGCGCGAGGAGCGCTTCACCGAGCTTGCAGGCGATTATGCGGCGGTAGCGGACTATGTGGCCGCCCACGCCGTGCCGCGCGGCTGATGGCCGCGCTTTCGCCCGCACCGCTGATCCTCGCCGGGCAGGGCTGGACGGATTACGGGCTGATCGATTCCGGCCATGGCCGCAAGCTGGAACGCTACGGTCCCTACCGCTTCATCCGGCCCGAGGCGCAGGCGTTGTGGGCGCCAAGGCTATCCGATTGGGATGCCGATGGCGAATTCGTGCCGGGCTCGGACGAGGACGGCGGCGGCAAGTGGCACTTCTCCCGCGAGGTGCCGCGCGAAGGCTGGCCCCTCGCCTGGGGCGACGTACGCTTTACTGCCCAGTGCACACCTTTTCGCCATCTCGGTTTCTTCCCGGACATGGCGCCGGTGTGGGAGTGGATGGGCGAGCAGCTTGGCGGTAGCGACGACGCTGCGACTCTCAACCTGTTCGGTTATACCGGCGTCGGCACGCTGGCGCTCTCGGCACACGGCGCGGTTGCTCATGTTGACGCTTCGAAGAAATCGGTCGCGCAGGCGAAGGAGAACGCCGCACTTTCCGGCATGGAAAATCGTCCGATCCGCTGGCTGGTCGACGATGCCGCCAAATTCGCAGCGCGCGAGGTTCGGCGCGGGCGGCGCTACGACGGGATCATCCTCGACCCGCCCAAGTTCGGGCGCGGCCCGGGTGGCGAGGTCTGGCGACTGGAGGAACACCTGCCGGCACTGGTTGCCGATTGCCGACAGCTGCTCGACGCCCAAAGCCGCTTCCTGTTCCTGACGGTTTATGCGGTGCGGATGTCGTCGCTGGCGATTGCCGGGCTGCTCGCCGAGGCGCTTGCCGGCTTGCCTGGCGAGATCGAGCACGGAGAACTGGCGGTGCGGGAAGAAGGGGAGGGCGGACGCCTGCTTCCGACTGCTATTTTTGCCCGCTGGTGCGGTGGCTGAGCATCTGTTCCTGTTCCGCTTCGGGCAAATCTTGCCGCTGGAGCCGGCAGGTTTGGCCCTATAATGTAACTCCCAAGGCAGTGTGCCCGACTGCGACCTACGCAGGTGGAAGAGGCGGCGCACGCATTCGGGAGAATGGGTCATGCTTGATCTGAAGATCACTGGTGGCACGATTATCGATGGGACGGGAAGTCCCGGCTTTGCCGGAGACGTAGGCATCAGGGACGGACGCATCGTCGCGGTTGGAAAAGTCGATGAGGAGGCGCGCGATGTGATCGACGCCGCGGGGCGGGTCGTCGCGCCCGGCTTCATCGATTG
>JAGREL010000303.1 GCA_020446575.1 Novosphingobium sp.
GACATGATCATTTCCGGCGGCTTCAACGTCTACCCTGCCGAGGTCGAGCAGGCGTTGATGGCTTTTCCAGAAGTGCAGGACTGCGCCGTGATCGGCGTGCCCGATGAAAAGTGGGGCGAGGCGGTCGTCGCCGTGGTCGAGCCGCGCGCGGGCCGTTCGATTGATACCGGGCGGCTGCTGGAGGAGGTGCGCGAAGTGCTTGGACCGGTGAAGACGCCCAAGGCCGTGGAAGTGATGGACAGCCTGCCGCGCAGCAATGCCGGCAAGGTCCTACGCGCTGAATTGCGGCGCGAACGCTGGGAAAAGGCAGGAAGGACGATCTGATGCGCGACGTTTTCATCGTCGGTACCGGGATGACCCCGTTCGGCCGGCACCTCGACAAGTCTCACACGGAGCTGACGCAGGCGGCGGTTATGCTGGCAATGGGCGACGCGGGCGCATTGGGCGAAGATCTCGACCTGGCCGTCTACGCCAACGTGGTGCAGGGGTTCGTTGCCGGTGAGATGTCGATTCCCGGCGAATATGCGTTGCGTCCGCTGGGCATCTCGGGGGTCAAGGCGATGCATGTCGAAGCGGCCTGCGCCAGTTCGACCATGGGCCTGCACCTTGCCGTGGACCACATTCGCGCCGGGCTGGCGGATGTCGCGCTGATTGTCGGGGTCGAGAAGCTCTATTCGGACGATCGCGCCAAGCGCTTCGCCGTGTTCCAGCAGCCGCGCGACATTGTCGAGGCCGAAGCCTATCTCGATCGCACGCAAGACCTGCTCGCGCCGGTGCCCGAAGGCGAGGAGACCGAAAGCCCCAACGCGCTGATGGAAGCCTATGCCGCGCAGGCGCGTCTGCACATGGCTACCTATGGCACGACCAGGCGCCAGATCGCCGCTGTCGCTGCCAAGGATCACGACGCATCCGAGCACAATCCGCTCGCGCAATACCGCAAGCCGATGTCGGTCGAGGAGGTGCTCGCCGCGCCGCAGGTCGCCTGGCCGCTGACCAATCCGATGTGCGCGCCGATCTGCGACGGCGCGTCCGCCGCAATCGTCTGTGCGGCCGACTTCGCATCACGCTTTTCAGGCAAGCCGATCCGGGTGCTGGCGAATGAGAGCCAGACAGGGAGCGACCGCGCACCGGACGACTACGCTAACCACGTCACGCGAAAAGTCTCGGCGCGGGCCTACGAGAAGGCAGGGGTCGGCCCCAAGGACATGGACCTCGCGGAGGTCCACGATGCCAGCTCCATTGGCGAAATCATCCAGACCGAGGCTCTTGGTCTCACCGCTCCGGGCGAAGCGGGGGCTGCTGCCGAGCGCGGGGATACTGCGCTTGGCGGACGCATTCCGGTCAATGGATCGGGAGGTCTGGTGTCCAAGGGGCATCCCCTGGCAGCCACCGGCACCGCGCAGATTCACGAACTGGTCCTACAGCTGCGCGGCCGGGCCGGTGCTCGGCAGGTCGATGGTGCGCGCATCGCTATCGCCGAAAACTCGGGCGGCTTCTACGGAGTCGAGGACGGCATGTCTGCCGTGACGATTCTCGCAGCGGATTAATCGGAGAAGAGCCGCTCCAGCCCGGAAATCGCTTCTCGGTCGGTCATGTTCAGTTGCAGCGGCGTGACGGAGATCTCGTTGTCGAGAACGGCTTGCAGATCGTTGCCCGGCGCATGACCGCCATCGGGGAAGTCGATCCTGGTCCAGTAATACGGCACATGCCGCTCGTCGACGCGGCGCACCGGCTTGAACGTGCCCGGTGGCCGTAAACCTTGCGTCGTCACGCGCAGGCCGCGCACGTCCTCTGGCGGACAATCGGGGAAGTTGACGTTGATGAAAGTGCCCGCTCGCCAGTCCATTTCAAGCAGGCGTGCAATGACCTTGCCCGCGTGGGCCTCCGCCGTCGCCCAGTGCACCGGTGCGGGTGGGCGCGTCTTCTGGCTGAGCGCAATCGCCGGGATGCCGAGCATGGCACCTTCCATCGCCGCCGATGCTGTGCCTGAGTAGGTAATGTCTTCGGCCAGGTTGGGGCCGCGGTTGATGCCCGACAGAATCACGTCCGGCTTCTTGTCCGCCAGAAATTCGTAGACGCCAAGTAAGGCGCAATCCGTAGGCGTGCCCTTGACCGCAATATGGCGTTCGTCGCGCAGCTTCACGCGCATCGGGTGATAGGTCGAGAGCGAATGGCCCGCTCCGGACTTCTCTTCGTCGGGTGCGACAACCCAGATGTCATCGGTCAGCTCGCGCACGATCTTTTCGAGCAGGACGATGCCAGGAGCATCGATTCCGTCGTCGTTGACAATAAGCACGCGCGGATTGCTTTTCGCCACGGTCATCCTCTCTCAATGGTTTCCCGTCAATCGCTAGACCCATCTCTTTGATTGGTCAATATCGTCGGACGATTTCATCAAATTTCATTGACAGGGATGATCCGCTCAGGCAGACGTGACAAAACTGGAAGGGGAGAGTTCGTGGCCTCAGTCAAGCTGCCCATAGACTCCATTGCACATGCCCGGCCGCCTGCGGTTCCCTTGGTCGAAGCCACTCTCGACCTTGTGAAGGAAGTGGTTCGCCAGCGGTTCGCGGAGTCCGGAATGGGCTGGAACGAATTCGTCTTCGCCGGTTCGGATAAGCTGATCACCGCAGAGGACATGAAGGCCGTGGAAGCGAAGATTCTCGCCAGCGGCCACAGGTTCGACTGGTCGGCGAGTATTTCGCCGAGCGAGCGGCCCGAGGCTTACAAGCCGTCAGCAGGACTGGCCGAAGACGGCGAGGGCTTTTCGCATCCCGATGCGCCCTCGGCCGAGCCCGACGAGCAGGGGCGCGCCTTGCGCGGAGTCGGCGACAATGTCGTGCGCTACAAGGCCGATGTCAGCGGCAAGGCACTCTACGTGCGCTCGAACGATCGTGTCCTCGAACTGCTCTCGAATGGCGTGCCGCCCGGTTCGATCGCAATCATTGACGATTCCGGCGGTACCCTGACAGCGCCGATCATTGACCAGTTTGCCGGCGTGATTTGCGCAGGCGGTACGGTACGCTCGCACCTGGGTATCCTGTCTCGCGAATACAATATCCCCTGCCTCATGAACGCCAAGGTCTCCGGCATAAGGGACGGCGATCAGGTGATGATCGAGGCTACCGCGCAGGCCAAGACCGCGGAAGATTACCAGGAAGGCATCGAGCGCTCCGGGCGCGTCTGGCTGATTGCGGAAGGCGGACAATGAACCAGCGTGACCTTGTGCTTCATGCTACCGCGATAAAGCGTCATGCTCCGGCGGAGGCGATTGCGCACCTGGCCGGCCTGCCCGTCGAAATGGTGCAGGCTGAACTCGATGCCGCCGTCGCAACAGGCCGGGCCCTTGAAGCGAAGCAGGCCTATGCGCTGACGCCGCTCGCAGGTGTGGCCTTGCAGGCGCGCTATTCGTCGATATTTGCGGAGCTGCGCGCAGACGAAGGGTTCCGGGCGGCCTATGAAGGGTTCGAGCGGATCAACCGCAACCTGAAACAGATCATCACCGACTGGCAGACGATGGATGTCGGCGGGCAGAAAGTCGCGAACGACCACAGCGACAAGGCGCATGATGAGGATGTCATCGATCGTCTGGGAGGACTGCACGAACAGGCGGAACCCATCCTCGACGGGCTGGCGAAGAAGGCGCCACGGCTCAAGTATTATGCGGACAAGCTGCTTGCCGCGCTCGAAGCGGCGGAAGACGGCGACCATGAATGGGTCAGCGACATCCGGCGCGACAGCTATCACACTGTCTGGTTTGAACTGCATGAAGAATTGCTGCGAACAATGGGCTGCGAGCGCGAGGAATGAGCGGCATGAAATGGGTCGAAATTCTCGACGGCAGCAGCCTGCCCGATCGTGATCGGATCGGCGGAAAGGCATGGTCGGTGGCACGGATGGCCGCGCTCGGACTTGAGGTGCCACCGGCGTTCGTGATCCGTACCGACGCGTGCCTGGCCTATCTCGATGAAGGGGCTTTTCCTGGCGGACTGGAAGATGAGATCGCCCAGGGTCTGAGTTGGCTGGAGGAGCGCACCGGACGTGAGTTTGGCGCGGGCCGGAAGCGGCTTTTGCTGTCGATCCGCTCCGGTGCCGCGATTTCGATGCCGGGCATGATGGACACCGTGCTCAACCTCGGCTTGAACGACGAAACGGTGCAAGGCCTTGCGTCGCAAACCGACGATGATCGCTTCGCCTTCGACGCCTACCGTCGCTTCATCGCCATGTTTGCCAACATCGTGATGGGCGTCGAGTACGAGAAGTTCGAGCGGGTACTGAGCCGCATCAAAGCGCAGAGCGGTGCCAGCAGCGACACCGATCTGACGGTCGAGCAGTTGCGCGAGGTGATCGCGGCCTACAAGCGCATCATCTTTGCCGAGCAGCACGGCATCGCCTTCCCCGAAGATGCCAGCGAGCAGCTTCGCATGGCGATCGCCGCCGTCTTCGATTCGTGGATGCGCCCCCGCGCGATCCACTACCGCCGTGTCAACCGCATCCCCGATGATCTGGGCACCGCCGTCAATGTGCAAGCCATGGTCTTCGGCAACATGGGCTGGCAGAGCGGGACGGGGGTCGCCTTCACCCGCAACCCCTCCACCGGCAAGCGCGAGTTCTACGGCGAATATCTGCTCAATGCGCAAGGCGAGGATGTGGTGGCCGGTCTGCGTACGCCGGAGCCGATCTCTCACTTGCATGAGGAACTCCCTGAGGTCTACGAACAGTTGGGGACGATCACCCAGCGACTCGAACGCCATTACCGCGATATGCAGGATATCGAGTTCACGGTCGAACGGGGCAAGCTGTGGATGCTCCAAACGCGGCGGGGCAAGCGTACCGGCGCCGCTGCCGTCAAGATCGCGGTCGACATGGTCGACGAGGGGATGATCGACACCCGCACCGCCTTGGCGCGTGTCTCGCCCGATCAGTTGGATCAACTGCTCCACCCGATGGTCGACCCCGACGCGCCGTTCGATCTGTTGGCCGAGGGGCTGCCCGCCAGTC
Organism: Novosphingobium sp.; assembly: GCA_020446575.1. Taxonomy (GTDB): domain Bacteria; phylum Pseudomonadota; class Alphaproteobacteria; order Sphingomonadales; family Sphingomonadaceae; genus Novosphingobium. The sequence continues at coordinate 5,002 of JAGREL010000303.1, forward strand.
CGGGGGCGGCACAGGGACGGGTCGTCTTCGACCCGGACGATGCCGAGGCGCTCAATGCGGAAGGTCACAAGGTCATCTTAGTACGTCACGAGACCAGCCCCGACGATTTTCACGGCATGGTCGCATCGCAGGCCATCGTGACGGCACGCGGCGGCATGACGAGCCACGCGGCCGTGGTGGCCCGTGGGATGGGCACGCCCTGCGTCGCGGGGGCCAGTGATCTGCAGATCGACTACGGTCAGCAGCAACTGGTGGTGGGCGACCGCACCGTGTTGCGTGGCGACTGGATCACCGTCGATGGCTCGACGGGGCGTGTGCTGAGCGGTCAAGTGCCCACGGTGCAGCCCGAGCTGGGCGACGATTTCCATCGGCTGATGGGCTGGGCCGACGAAGTGCGACGGCTGGGCGTGCGGGCCAACGCCGACAACGCCGAGGACGCGGCACGGGCCAGGGACAACGGCGCCGAGGGCATCGGGTTGTGCCGGACCGAGCACATGTTCCTCGGTGACCGCCTTCCGGTCGTGCGCCGCATGATCCTGGCCGCCACCCCCGACGACGAGGACGAGGCCCTCGAGGAGCTCCGGCGCGTCCAGCGGGAGGACTTCGAGGGGATCCTCGCGGCCATGGACGGCCTGCCGGTCACGGTCCGCCTGCTCGACCCCCCGCTCCACGAGTTCCTGCCGAAGGTGGCCGACCTGGAGCTCAAGGCGGCCACCGACGGGCTGACCGACCAGGAGGAGCGGCTCCGCCGGGCCGCCCTCGACTGGGCCGAGGAGAACCCGATGCTCGGGATCCGTGGCGTGCGCCTGGCCGTCCTCAAGCCCGGGCTCTACGCCATGCAGGTCCGGGCCCTGCTCGACGCCGTGGCCGATCGGGTG
>JAGREL010000304.1 GCA_020446575.1 Novosphingobium sp.
ACAGCGTCAGCGCGCCGAGCAGGAGCAGGAAGGCCATGCCGAAGCCGAGCAGCAGGCCCTCGCGTTGCAGGAACCAGTCGCCGGGAATGAAGGAGCCGACCGAGTTGATGGAACCGTTGGACGGCCCCAGCGCCTTGAGCTGCTGGATGAACACGCGGCAGATCTCGGCGATGCCCAGCGTCAGCAGCGCATAGTAAAGCCCGTCGAGCCGGGTCGAGGGGATGGCAAGCAACGCACCGACAACCAGGCCCGTCACGCCCCCGATGAGCAGCATGAACGGCCATGGAACGCCGAGATAGACATTGGCCGCCGCGGCCGCATAGCCGGCCAGCCCGACAACGGCCATGGTGGCGAGCGAAAAGATCCCGGCCGTTCCGATGATCAGCGTCCACAGCACGTTGATGGCTGCGTACATGCAGAAGATCGCCGCGATCGAAAGGCCCGAATTGCTGAGGAAGGGGGCACTGAGCACCAGCGCGCCCAGCGCGATCGCCCACCAGAGCGGCTTCTTGTCGGCCAGCCGCTTCTCGACGGCAAGCGTATGCGGATTGTGTCGGGTGCGCCATTTCAGCCAATGGCGCCGGGTGAAGGGCACGCGGCCCTTGTGGACCGGGTCATGGCCTGTCGGATGCAACAGGATCTCGCGATGGCGGTTGCCGATCTGGTAGAGGCGGGGTTGCTGCTTCATGGTCACTCCCGCGTCTCGTCGAGCAGACCGCCGATTCCGCGTGGCCTGGCAATCAGGAAAACGATGATGAACAGGAACTGGCTGAAAAGGACATAGCGCTGGCCGAGGAAGGGCAGCGCGCCGACGATCGCTTCAAGAAAGCCGATGATGACCGCGCCAGCCAGCGCGCCCGGAATCGAGCCGAGGCCGCCCAGCAGCGCGATTGTCAGGCCCTTGATCAGCGGCATCGCGCCGGAAGTGGGGCTGACGAAGATGGTCTGCGAGAGAAGGATGGCGGCCAGACCCGCGAGCGCACCCGTCATCATGGTCACCGGCAGCGCCGTCCAGCGCACGGAAATTCCGCTGAGTTCGGCGCCCTCCGGGTTCTGCATCATGGCCCGGATCTCCAGGCCCTTGCGCGAATAGCGGAGCCAGGCGATCACCAGCAGCATCAGGACCGCAGTCGAGGAGATGGTGCCGAGCTGGTCATAGCGGACGGACACCCCGAGGATCTCGAGCTTTCCGAAGCCGAAAATCTTGGGAAGGCTGCGCTGGTTGGGTCCGAAGAGCTGAAGCAGGATCTGCACCGTCGCCAGATTGATTGCCAGCGTCATGATGAGACTGCGCACCGCGTAATTGGCCTTGTCGTGAATTGGCAGGTAGGCCAGCAGGTAGATCAGCGCCCCGAAAAGCGCGCCGGCAATGACGCCGGTCGCCAGCATGGTGACCGCCATGGCCACGGATGCATCGAGGCCGGTGCCGAACGCGGCCGCGATCAGCGGCTTGGCGGCCAGGGAAACCTGCCAGGCGGAAAAGCCGGCCACGGCGAAGGAGGCGCCGTGCGCCATGTTGATCATGCCGATCGACGACCAGAGGATCGAGATGCCGATGGCCATCAGGCCGTAGATGGCCGCGAGGTTCAGGCCGTGTACGAGTGTAATCCAGGACATCGCCTACCCCAGGCTCACATGGCCGATATCGCCGCGAAGGCGGCCTGAATGGATGCCGATCATCCGGTCGACCTTGCCGGACAGGAGCGCCACGTTCTGTTCCGCGATGATCATGGCCTTGCCCTCGGAGCGGATGGAATGAAGGGCTTCCATGACCGATGCCGATATCTTCGGTGCAAGGCCGAGCGAGGGTTCGTCGATCAGGTAGAGGGAAGCCTCGGTCATCAGCGCCCGGCCGACCGAGACCATCCGCCGCTCGCCGCCCGACAAGGTGCCCACAAGTTCGTTCTGCAACCGCCGCAATGGCGGAAAGATGTCCATCACCATGTCACGGCGCCGGGCGCGCTCGCGCCAGGCGATGCGCGAATAGGCGCCGCAATCCAGGTGCTGGGCCACCGAAAGGCCGGGAAAGATGGCATCCCCCTGCGGCGTCAGCGCGATGCCCAGGCGCACGATTGCATGGGTCTTGCGCCCCGCGCCCGTCGACCGCGTGCCGCCGATCTCCCGTCCCTTGAAGCGGATCGACCCGTTCTGCCAGCCGACCAGCGACATCACCGACCGGAACAGCGTGCTTTTTCCATGTCCGTTGAGGCCGACAAGGCCGATGCACTCGCCCCTGCGCAGCGTGAAGTCGATTTCATGCAGCACGCGCAACGGTCCATAGCCCGCATTCAGCCGCCGGATGGCGAGGATTTCATCCATGACCGGCATCCTCGAAATAGGCCGCCTTCACGCGCGGATTGCTGAACACCTCGTCCGGCCGGCCGGACGCGATCACTTCGCCCAGGTCCAGCACGACGACGCGGTCGGCAATCGCCGTCAGCAATTCGAGCCGGTGCTCGATGAGGATGACCCCGATTCCGAACTCGTCGGCCTGATGGCGGATGATGATGTCGAGCGTATCGATCTCGGAATTGATCAGGCCGGAAGCCGGCTCGTCCAGCAGAAGCACGTCCGGCGCCCGCATGAACTGGCAGGCAAGCATCAGCTTGCGCCGGTCGAACGTGTCCAGCGAGCCCGCGGGCCGGTCCCAGGGCACATGAAGATGGGCATGCCGGGCGCCCCATTCCGCGTCGAAACGGGAAAGAAATGGCCGGTACGCCTCCCGCGCCGCGCGGAACACGTCGCCCACCGACATGGACGACGGCACGATGGGGCTCTGGTAGGTCCGGGCCAGGCCCAGCCGCGCGCGCTCGTGGATCGACAGGGAACTGATGTCCGTGCCTTTCATGCAGACCCGCCCCGACCGGGGTGTATACCGGCCGGTAAACACCTCGAACAGCGACGTCTTGCCCGCCCCGTTCGGACCGACGAGACCGAGGATCTCGCCGGGCGCGACATGCAGGCTCACATCCTTCAGGACAGGCCGGTTGCCGAAAGACAGACCGATCCCCTCACAGGAAAAGAGGACGTTTTCCATTGGTGCTTTCCGGCCGGTCGCCGCGCCTTACATCCAGGGCGCGGGCCGGAACTCCGATTCCGTGAACGGTGAGGGCGCGATGATCCTGTGCTCTCCGTCCTGCACCTGGAAGAACAGATGGGCCTGGCCGGCTTCCGGATCGGACACCATGTTGGGGTAGCTGATGCCCGACTGGGTTTCCGGCAGGAACGTGTAGAACCCGTTCACACCGCGATGCTCTGTCGCGCGCAGCGCGCTGCCAACGGCATCGAAGTCGGACGGATCGGCCTGCTGCCAGGCCTTCGCCAGCAGATGAACCGCATCGTAGCCGCCACCGGTATAGACCACACCCATGGTGCCGGGATGCCTGGCCTTGTACGCCTCGCGGAAGGCGGTTCCCTTCTCGTCGGCATAGACGCCGTAGACAGTGCCCCAGACAAAGCCCTCCGCGGCCCCCTGCGACAGGTCCAGGAATTCCGGCTGCGACGGTCCGTATTGCAGGTAGACGAGCGCCCCCTCGACCGGATCGATCGCATAGCTCTGGGTGAAGGCGGCCAGTTCGGCGGCAACCCAGTGGTCGATCATGATCACGCCGGCGTCGGTTTCCTTCAGCGCCGCGATCACCGGCGACCAGTCCTGCACGGGAAACTGGATATCCGTGATGGCCCCGATTTCCCACTCGCCGCCCGACGCAGCGATGGCATCCTGGGTCGCTTTCGAGATCACCTGCGTATAGGCAATCTGCTCCTGGACGATATGGACCTTGTTGTTCTTCGGTGTCCATTTGCCCGATTTCTTCAGGTCCGAGCAGAACTTGATGAAACCGGAACCATACCAGGTCTCGTCGACATCGAGCTGGAAGATGTTGCGGTACTTCTGCGGATCGCTCTTGAACAGGTCGAGCGACGCACGCTGCGTATTGCCGTGGAGATAGGGAATGCCGGAGGCCGCGGCCGTGTCCATGGCCGGCTGCGGAATGAGCACGAAGGCCGATGCGATGGCATGGACCCCGGCTTCCCCCAGCGCCTGGAAGGCCGCGATCGTGCCTTCCGGCGAGAGAATGTCGATGTCGACGACCTTTGCTTCCAGCATGCGGCCATTGACGCCGCCGGCGGCATTGATTTCCGCGATGGCCAGTTCCGCCCCGTTCTGCCAGTCCTTGTGGTCGGCAATGCCGACCGGTCCCGACTGGGCGCTGGGAATGCCGATCACGATCGGTTCGGCCGCCAACCCGGCTCCGCCGGTCATGGCGAAGGCTGCAACGGATGTCGAGGCAAGCAGGAAATGCCGGCGCGAAAGCTTGTTCATGGTTCACCCTCCAATTATGTATTCAGGATACAGTACCCGGCATCGAGCACATTCTTCCATGGTGCAAATGCACTATGCGCAGCCGCGGCAAGGGGGATTTCGGCAGGCGGAAGCCCGGTGGCCACAGGGTCCGGGTTCTGTGAAAGGGTGCCGGATTGGCGCAATCAATGGCCGAAATAGGCTTTCGCCAGTTCGGGATCGCTGCGCAATTGCTGCGCCGGTCCCTCGACGGCGATCCGTCCGGTCTCGAGCACGTGCACATGGCGCGCCAGCTCCATCGCGAAATTCACGTTCTGCTCGGCAATCAGGATCGTCAGTCCGGTTTCCCGGTTCAGCCGCAGCAACGCCTCCGCGATTGCGGAACAGATGCGCGGCGCCAGGCCGATGGTCGGCTCGTCGACCAGCAGGATCCGCGGGCTGGTCATGAGCGCGCGGCCAAGCGAGACCATCTGCCGCTCGCCCCCGCTTTGCGTCGCCGTTTCCTGTGCCCAGCGCTCGCGCAGCACCGGAAAGAGATCGTGAACGAGTTCGAGATTGCGTTCGATATCGGCGCGCGCGGTGTAGGCGCCGACGAGGAGGTTGTCGCGTACGCTCATGTAGGGAAACAGGTGCGCCCGTTCCGGTGCATAACCGATGCCGCTCTTGACCAGGTCCGCCGGTGAAAGACCGCGGATTTCGTGGCCGTCGAGCTTGATCGACCCTTGTGTCCTGACCAGGCCCATGATGGCGTCCATGAGGGTGGACTTGCCCGCGCCATTGGGCCCGATGATCCCGGCGATGTCGCCTTCCGCCAGGGACAGGGAAACGCCATGGAGGGATTGCGCCATCCCGTAATAGGCATACAGTTCTTCGATCCTCAGCATCGGCGCGGGGTTCCTCTATTGCCCCAGATACGCGGCGCGCACCTGCTCGTCATCCATCACCGCCCGGAACGATCCCTCGGCGATCTGCCGTCCGAACGTCATGGCAACGGCCCGGTCGACCAGCGGCTCCAGCGAACGCAGGTCATGACTGACGATGATGAAGGTCATGCCCTCGCGCCGTTTCTGTGCCAGCAGGTCCGAAATCTGGGCGATCTCGCCAACGGTGAGACCTGCGAAGACCTCGTCGAGCAGCATGATCTCGGGCCGTGTCGCCAGAGTGCGCGCCAGTTCCAGCTTGCGCAGGTCGCCCATCGAAAGCGTGGCCGGTTTCTTGTGCAGGTCGCCTTCGCTGAAGCCGACGCTGAGCGCCAGCGCCAGCTCGGCATCCGGGTCGGGTCCCTTCGCCAGCATCTGCCACAGGTTGTTCGGCATCATGCCGACACGGATATTGCCGGCCACATCCATGTCCGCGAAAGGCCGCGGCACCTGATAGGTCCGCGCGATGCCGCGGCCTATGCGCTGGTGGGTCGCAAGACCCGATATTTCCTCGCCCTTCAGCCGGATCGTGCCCGCATTCTGGCGGATCTCGCCCATGATCAGCGAGAAGATCGTTGTCTTTCCCGCGCCATTCGGACCGATCAGCGCCAGCGATTCGCCCTTGTTCACGTCGAAGGTCAGGCCGTTCGTGGCGACGATCCCGCCGAAGCGCTTGACGACCTGGTCCAGCTCAAGAAGCTTTGCCACGCTGCGCCCTCCCCGTGCCCTGCGCCCGCATTCCGTCGCGAAGATCGGCCAGAATCGCCAGAATGCCTTTCGGCTTGTAGACGTACAGCACCAGCGCGATCATTCCGTAGACGAAATAGCGCTCGCTGCCGGGCAGCACCGGTCGCAGGTATTCCAGCAGGAATGTCATGAAGAACGCGCCGATCATCGGCCCCACGATCGTCGAGGCGCCACCGATGAGGGCGGAAACGATGATGGTGAAGACGAAATTGATGTCGAACAGGGCCCTCGGCGCGATCGAGCCGAGGTAATGGACATAGAAGGCGCCGCCGATTCCCGCAACGGTGGCCGACACCATGAAGGCGAACAGCTTGAGCCGCGTCGTGCTCAGGCCGCTGCCCGATACGGCCTCCTCGTTCATGGCAATGGCGTCGAGTGCGGTTCCCAGCCGGGTTCGCGACAGCAGCCAGAGCGAGAAGGCAATCACGAACATCAGCATGAACGACAGGTAGAAATTGGGCGCCGCGCCGGTCAGTACGGTCTTGATGCCGGACATGCCCCGCGTGCCGCCGGTCAGATCCGGGCGCACCACCTGGATGAGCTGGTACATCAGCTCCATGAAGGCCAGCGTCACCAGGGCGAAATAGGTGCCCTTGATCCGCAGCGCCGGCAGGAAGAACAGCGTCCCCCCGACCAGCGTCGCCAGGACGGCAAGCGGGATCGAGAATTCCAGCGGCACATGAAACCTGTAGCTCAGGATGGCTGACGCATAGGCACCGATGCCGATGAGAAACGGGTGGCCGAAGCTTACATAGCCGGTCTTGCCGGACAGGAAGTCCCAGCTCATGGCGAAAATGGCCAGGAAATTGGCGAATATGATGATCCGTATCGTGCCGTTGGACACGAATTGCGGCAGGGCCAGCATGGCCGCGCCGAACAGCAGCCACAGCAGCAGGTGGCGGGACGTGACGATACCGGCCATGGTCACAGGTCCCCCCTGCCGAACAGGCCCTGCGGCCGGAGAACGAGCACGCCGATGATCAGCAGCATGGTGAACACGCCTCGCAGCTCCGGCGCGATCAGGCTCGTCGTGATGATCTCCATGAAGCCGATGATATGGGCCACGACAAGGCTGCCGACGATGGAGCCGATGCCGCCGACGATGA
>JAGREL010000305.1 GCA_020446575.1 Novosphingobium sp.
ATGACCAAGGCGATGGCGATGGAGTTCTCCCGCAAGCCGATCCGGATCAATGCGGTCGCGCCGGGCGGGATGATGACCAACATAGCCAACGATATGCAAATGCCGGAGAACGTCGAGATGGATCTGATCCAGCGCTTTTCCGGTTTGCGGGGCCTGGTTGAAGTGGACGATGTGGCCGACGTGATCTGCATGCTCGCCAGCGACGCGGGGCGGGGCTTCCATGGTTCCTGCGTAACGATCGATGCCGGGATAACTGCGGGATGAGCAAGCCGGCCACAGGTTTCATCGGTCTCGGCAGCCAGGGCGGCCCGATGGCGGAGCGTATACTTGCCGCAGGCTTCCCCCTTACGATCTGGGCGCGTCGTCCCGAAGTGGTCGAGGGGTTCACGGCGAAGGGCGCATCGGCTGCCGCTTCCGTTGCCGGGCTTGGCGCCGCTTGCGACCACATCGGCGTCTGCGTCGTCGACGATGCCGGGGTTGCCGAGATCTGCGATGAGCTGATCCCGGCGATGCGCGAAGGCAGTCTGCTGGCGATCCATTCGACGATCCTGCCGGAAAGCTGCGAGAAGCTGGACAAGCGCTGCGCCGAACGCGGTATCGGCTTCGTCGATGCGCCGGTGAGTGGTGGCGGCCCGGCTGCCGAATTGGGCGCTCTTACCGTCATGTGCGGCGGTTCGCAGGAAGCCTTCGAGCAGGCGAGGCCGGTGTTCGAGACATTCGCCAAGCTGATCGTCCTGCTTGGCCCTGCCGGTTCGGGCCAGCGCGCCAAGATCGTCAACAATTCGCTGATGGCGGCGACCATGGGACTTTCCCACGCTGCGTTGGCGGCGGGCGAAGCATTGGGCATCGACAGGGCCGCGCTTGCCGAGCTTATCAAGGAGAGCAGCGGACGCAGTTTCGCTTTCGAAATCTACGCGCGCTTGCCGACACCGACAGCTTTTGCGCAGGGCGCGCCGCTGCTTGCCAAGGACACCAACCTGCTTGTCGATGTCTTGCCGGGTGACGAGGATGCAGCACTGCTGAAAGCGGCTGCGGACCATTTCCTCGGTCCCGCGATGTCCGGCTGAGGCTATTCCGGGGAGCAAGAACACATGGCTTTCAATCTCGACCAGTTCCGCCTCGATGGAAAGGTGGCGATCGTCACCGGCGCGGGCGGGCGCGGCAATTCGATCGGCCGTGCCTATGCGCTGGGTCTGGCCAATGCCGGGGCGTCGGTGGTGGTGGCGGACCTCAACGAGGAAGGTGCCGAAGCCGTGGCCGACGAGATCGCCGGTGCGGGCGGCAAGGCAGTCGGCGTCGGCGTCGACGTATCCGACGAGGCGTCGACATTGGCGATGGCGGAAGCCGCCCGGGCCGAATTCGGCGGGGTCGACATCCTCGTCAACAATGCCGCGCTGATGGTGGATATCAGCTACGACAATTGCGAGACGATCGCGCTCGAGGACTGGAACAGGGCGTTCGCAGTCAACCTCAATGGTGCGCTGCTGTGCAGCCGGGCCGTGATCCCGTCGATGCGCGAGCGTGGCGGGGGGCGGATCGTCAACCAGACGAGCGGCGGGGCCTATCCCGCCAGCGGGCTATACGGGATCACCAAGCTGGCGCTGGTGGGGCTGACGACTTCGCTGGCCAAGCAGTTCGGCAAGGACAGCATCACCTGCAATGCGATCGCGCCGGGCAATGTCACGTCCGATGCCGGCAAGCTGCTGGTGCCGGACGATTCACCTTTCATCCAGTTCCTGCACGCGGTCTGCGCGACGCGCCCGCGTGGCGAGCCGGACGAGCTGGTCGGCGCTCTGCTGCTGCTTTGCTCGCAAGCGGGGGAATGGATTACCGGTCAGGTAATTCACATCGACGGCGGCTGGATCATGCAGTCGTAAGGCCTGGTTTCGCGATTTCGAACTTCTTCAACTTTGCCCATGTCGAGCATGGTGAAACTTTCGGCATTTAACGGGGCTTGAAGACTGCGGAGCGGCGCAATGGCTGGCTTTTGACGGTTCAAGGAGCGTGTGGAACCTAGCGCCGGCGCCTTGTGTAGGAAACGGCCCGGACAGTCTCCGGCGCGGGGACGATATCGCGAGGGGAATGTTTTACGACATTTCGAAAGCAACTTGCCGAGGCTCGTTGCGTCCGCCGGTTTTTTGCGCAAGAAGCCCGAGTCACTCTCGCTCTTGCCTGCATCAGGGCCGGAGCTCATCCAGGCGGTATCGGTCATCTGGGCCGGCATTGTCGGCAAAAAAACGAATGGGAAGGTTATGGAACAGAGCAATCTTGCGATCGATCCGGAAGTCCTGAAGGCAATCTATGGGCAGATGGCGCGCATCCGCGCCGTGGACAAGGCAATCCAGGCTGGCCTTTCCGCCGGCAAGTTCATGTTCACCTACTGGCCGATGACCGGCCAGGAATGCATCCCCGCGACGATTTCCCAGCTGATCTCCAAAGACGATTACATGATCACCACCTATCGCGGCATCCACGATCAGGTGGCCAAGGGCGTCGACCTTTACGGCATGTTTGCCGAAGCGCTCGGCCGTGAGGACGGCGTCAACAGGGGCAAGGGCGGCTCGCCGCACATTTCCGATCCTTCCTCGGGCTCGATGGTCACCACCGCCATTGTCGGCGCCGGTGCGCCGATCGCCAATGGCCTCGCGATCTCGGCCAAGGAACGCGGCGAGAACCGCGTCACCATCGTCAATTTCGGGGACGGTGCTACCTCGATCGGCGCTGTCCACGAAGCGATGAACCTGGCGGGTGCGTGGAAGCTGCCAGTCATCTTCCTGTGCCAGAACAACG
>JAGREL010000306.1 GCA_020446575.1 Novosphingobium sp.
TCGTCACGAAAGTGTAGATGCGGCAACCGAGATCCTGCAGGTCGAACAGGAAAACGTCCGCCGCATTCATCATCTCCGGCGTCGGGCGGCGCACTTCACCGTAAAGGCTGAAGATCGGGATCCCGTATTGCGGATCGACCTCGTCGACGGTCTCGACCATGTTGTCCTGCTTGTCGCCCTTGAGCCCGTGCTGCGGCCCGAAGGCAGCGGAAAGCGTGATGTCTGGGCAGGCGACAAGCGCATCGAGCGAATGTGTCAGGTCGGCCGTCACCGAAGCGGGATGGGCTACCAGGGCCACACGCTTGCCGGTGAGCGGCTTGCGCAGTTCCGCGTCCGCAAGCAAGCGATCGATGCCGAATTTCATGGCGCCCCGGGTGCCGGAAGCGTGGCGGCGAAGCAAGCGGGATCGTGGAAATCGGGCTTGCCGGGCGGATGGGCAATCGCCCAGTAGCTGATCGCGCCACCTTCTTCCTGGATCACGGCGCACAAGCCCGCCTGCGACGGGCCTTCCGGCAAGCCCGCCAGCGGCACCGCGGCATCGAAGATCGCCATCTGCGTTCCGACGCGAGCAGTGCATGTCGGCTCGCGCGGCATGGGCCGGTCCGCCATGCCTTCGCGGTAGGAGGCGAAGTCATAGGCGGCCCAGCGTTCGGAGGATGAGAAATTCAGTTCGATATAGGCGTCTCCGCCTTCCGGACGCAGAAACAGCTCGAAACAGGTGGTCTTCCACAGGTCCTCGGCACGTCCCTTGCCGGCAAAGGGCGGAAAATGGACCGCCAGCGCGTCGTAAAGACGCCAGCGTAGCCGCAGCCAATGCTCGTCCCGTCCGATGATGCGGGCTTCGATGCGGGAAAGCACTGCCGGCGGAAAGTCCGGATGAGGGATCAGCGGATACGTTTCCAAGCGCGTTTCTCCGTGCTAACCGCCCGCCGCCATGACTTACCAATCGACCCTGCTTCGCCTGCTCGACGAGCGCGGCTACATCCACCAGCTTACCGATGCCGAAGGGCTGGACGCGCTGGCAGTAAAGCAAGTCGTGCCGGGCTATATCGGCTTCGATGCCACTGCGCCATCGCTGCATGTGGGAAGCCTGGTGCAGATCATGATGCTGCGCAGGCTCCAGCAGGCCGGACACAAGCCGATCGTGGTGATGGGCGGCGGCACGACAAAGGTCGGGGATCCGTCCGGCAAGGACGAAAGTCGCAAACTGCTGACAGCCGAGACAATCAGCGGCAACATCGCGTCGATCCGCAGCGTGTTCGAACGGCTGCTGACCTTCGGCGAGGGCCCGACCGATGCAGTGATGGTCGACAATGACGAATGGCTGAGCCAGCTTGGCTATGTCGAGCTGCTACGCACTGTCGGTCCGCATTTCACCATCAATCGGATGCTGACGTTTGATTCGGTCAAACTGCGGCTCGACCGCGAGCAGCCGCTTACCTTCCTCGAATTCAACTACATGATCCTGCAGGCATACGACTTCCGCGAGCTGGCGCTGCGCCATCGCTGCCGGCTGCAGATGGGCGGGTCCGATCAATGGGGCAATATCGTCAATGGCATTGAGCTGACCCGCCGGATGGAAGGAATCGAGCTTTACGGTCTGACAACGCCGCTGCTCACCACCGCCGACGGATCGAAGATGGGCAAGACGGCTGCCGGAGCAGTCTGGCTCAACGAGGAGCAGCTGCCGGCCTATGACTTCTGGCAATACTGGCGCAATTGCGACGACCGTGACGTCGGCCGCTTCCTGCGGCTGTTCACCGACCTGCCGCTCGACGAGGTCGCGCGGCTGGAAGCGCTGGAAGGCAACGAGATCAACGCCGCCAAGGTGGTCCTCGCGAACGAGGTGACGAAGCTGTGCCGGGGCGAGGATGCGGCCCGCAGCGCCGAAGCCACGGCGCAGGCGACATTTGCCGGTGGTGGCCTTGGAGAAGATCTGCCAGTGCTGGAGGTTCCGGCGGACGGCATCCGTCTCGCGGCCGCGTGCACCGAAATCGGGTTCACTGCGTCCAACGGCGAAGCCAAGCGCAAGATCGGCGAAGGCGCAGTGCGACTCGATGACGAGCCGGTGAAGGACCCCGGCTTCCTGATCGAAGTTCCTTCCGGCGAGACTCGCAAGCTGAGCCTGGGCAAGAAGAAACACGGCGTACTGCGCCGCGCGTGAGACAATCGGCAAGGACCTGCCGGCAAATTTTTGCCGATTTACCGATTCTTTGCCAATTTGGTGCATTCAGGCCGTTCAGAACACAGGCAACAGCGATGAACGGAAATGTCTGCAGGAGCACAGCTAACCGTAACTGACATGCGCCGTGCAGTGCGGCATCCCGTCGATCACAAGGTGATCGGCGAACACCGCCAGCTGGGCGACGTTCACCTGCACATCATCAATCTTTCAGCGCATGGCTTCATGGCGAAGGGCAGCCTCGACCTCGGCCGCGGGGAACGCGTCATCATCCGCCTGCCCGTGATCGGGCGCATCGAAGCTCATCTTATCTGGGCCCACGACGAACGCTCCGGTTTCCAGTTCGAGCGGATCATCCGCACGGACGATTTCCTTAAGCTTATCGACGCGATCCAGCCGAATCCGAGGCTGCGTCCACGGCGATAAGCCACGTTCCACTGATGTGGAGGCGGCACCCGTCCGCCAAACCCACCCGGCCTTCCACAGCATCCCTCTCGTTGGAAGGACGGGTGGGCAAGCGGACGGGTGCCGCAAGGCATCCAGGCTGATCGCGCTCCACGAATTTCCATCCATCGCAGCCGTGCGACGATATGGCGAAAAAGACGCTTTTAAGTGTTGATATAATATATCATTACATTTAGAGGGCGCGCATGATCACTTTTCGCGCAAAGCGGCACGCATTTCTGGCGACGCTCGCATTCTCGCTCTTTCCAATATCTCCGGCGCTCGCTTCCGATGAAGCCGACGGCCCAGCGAAGGATACGGACGAGGTTCACAAGCGGCCATCAACCGACATCATAGTGACGGCACCGTTCCGCCGGGAACGGGTGGACATCCTTTCAGGCGTCTCGGTTCTGCAGGGGGTGGAACTCATCCAGGCAACGCGTCCCACCATCGGCGAAACCTTGCAGCACACACCCGGCGTATCTTCCACATCCTTCGGGCCCAATGCGTCGCGCCCTATCCTGCGAGGCTTGCAGGGAGAGCGCGTGCGCATCCTGACCGACGGCATCGGGTCAATCGATGTCTCCAACACCAGCGTGGATCATGCCGTTGTGGTCAATCCCCTGCTTGCGGAACGGATCGAGGTTCTCCGGGGGCCGGAATCCCTGCTTTACGGCTCGTCGGCCATTGGCGGCGTGGTCAATGTCATCGACAAGCGGATTCCCCGGTCCATGCCCGGCGAGCCGATCCATATCGACGCCATCGCAACCTATGGTTCGGCAGCGAACGAGCGATCGGCATCCGGATCGGCCGATGCCCCCTTGGGGGACAAGTTCGTCGTGCATGCCGACGGCAGCTATCTCAAGACAGACAACCTGAGGATCGGCGGCCACGTCCTTTCTTCCAGCGCCCGGGCCGAGGCGCTGGGCAATGCCGGCATGGAAGATGACGATCAGCTGGACGAAGGCATCAATTTCGCCGAAAGCGCCGCGCTCAGGAAAAAGTTACCCAATTCGTTCGGAGAGACCTGGACGGCCGGCGTCGGCGCCGCGCTGATCACCGACACCGGCAACTTCGGCATCGCTTATAGCCACTATGACAGCCTTTACGGTGTTCCTATCCGCTATGCCACCGGCCCAGGTCAGGAGCAGGAAGGCCCCCGGCTTGACCTCAAGCAGAACCGGATCGACGCGCGGGCCGAGGTTGCAACGGGCGGAGACCTGCTGAAGAGTATCCGTTTCCGTTATGGATACGCCAACTATCGCCATTTCGAGCTTGAAGAAGATGGCGAGATCGGCACCGCCTTCTACAACAAGGGCATGGAAGGCCGGCTGGAATTGATCCAGGCGCAACGCGGAGCGTGGACCGGTGCAACCGGCGGCCAGTTCTACATCCGCGACTTCAATGTCGTTGGCGAAGAAGCCTTCCTGCCGAAGAATTCTACCCAACAGTTCGGCTTGTTCACTCTCCAGCAGCTCGACTATGGCGCGCTCAAGCTGGAGGCAGGCGCCCGTTATGAGCGGACCTCGCTTGAAGCGAAGCCTGGCGACGATCAGCCACAATTCTTCGACGGCAAACGCACTTTCGATGCCTTCTCCGCCTCTCTGGGGGCTTCCTACGGGCTCGGCGAAGCCTGGCGGATTGGCGCCAGCGTTTCCCGCACGACAAGGGCTCCGTCGGCGGAAGAATTGTTCGCCAACGGCCCCCACGCCGGCACCGAAGCTTTCGAGATCGGCGATCCCGGCTTCGGCAATGAACGATCTTGGGGTATCCAGGCCGTGCTGCGCGGCAAGGGGCCCGGCTACTCGCTGGAAGCTTCAGCCTATTACAATTGGTTTTCCAACTTCATCTATCAGAATTCGACGGGCGAAGTGGAAGACGGCCTTCCCGTCTACCAGTTCAGCCAGGCGAAAGCGCGCTACTACGGCTTCGAGATCCAGGGTTCGGCGAACCTCGCCGAGTTCGGCGATGCCACGCTGGTGGCCGACGGGCTGGCCGACTATGTCCATGCCAAAATCGTCAACGCCGGGCCGGCACCGCGCATCCCACCGCTTCGCCTGCTCGGAGGGCTGGGAGTGACAAGTCCCAAGATAGACGTTCGCGGCGAAGTCGAATGGGTTGACGACCAGACACGGATATCCACGTTCGAGACGCCGACGAACGGCTATACCATGGTCAATGCAGAGGTGAACGTACGGCCGTGGGGGACGGAGCGCCCCCTGAGTTTCGCCCTGTCGGCCAACAACATCTTCGATGTGAACGCCAGGCGGCACTCGTCCTTCCTGAAGGACTTCGCACCGCTTTCCGGTCGCGACTTCCGCTTGGCCGCGAAATTTTCTTTCTAGCGTCCAAAGCAAGCTCCGCTTGGCAAAGCACGTAGCCGGTGCCATCCGGTCGCTGTGACTGAGCCTACATCGCCGCTACGAATTCCCGACTATCGCCTGTTCTGGTTGTGCCGTTTCACGGCGGTGGTCGCCACGACCGGAATGGTCGTGATCATCGGCTACCAGCTCTACGACATCGCTCGCGCGCATTATGGCATGAGCATTCCGGAAGCCGCTTTCCTGCTCGGCCTGCTCGGCGCAGCCCAGTTCGTGCCGCTTCTGCTGCTGACGCCCTTGGCCGGGCTCGCTGCAGACCGCTTTGACCGGCGCTATGTCGCCGCAGGCTCGATCATTGTCGACATGACGATAGCGCTCGGCCTGGCCACGGCGACAGCGGCAGGACTGCGCAGCCTGCCGCTGTTGTTCGCTCTCGCTGCCCTGCACGGCGCGGCGCGGGTGTTCGTCGGCCCGGCAACCGCTTCCATCGCCCCCAATATCGTGCCCGCCCCGCTGATCCCCCGCGCGATCGCGCTCAATTCGATCGCGTGGCAAGCCGGCTCGGTCGCCGGACCGGCGCTGGCAGGCTTCCTCTATGCCGCCAGAGCCGACCTGCCGTACTGGACCGGCACCGGGCTGCTTGGCTTGTCATGCATTTGCGTGCTGTTGATCCGGCGCCTGCCCGTTCCGGAAGGCAACCGCGAAAGCCATCCCGTCCGGCAGATCGTCGAGGGTTTCCAATTCGTGTGGAACGAGCGCTTCCTGCTCGGTTGCGTCAGCCTTGACCTGTTCGCCGTGCTGCTGGGCGGCGCGACGGCGCTGATGCCGGTGTTCGCGCGGGACATACTGGAAGTCGGGCCCGAAGGGCTTGGCCAGATGCGAGCCGCTCCCGCCGTCGGCGCGGCGCTGGTCGCGATATGGTTCTCGTGGCGGCCGCTCGAACGCGATGTCGGGGTCAAGATGCTCCTGGCTGTAGCCGCTTATGGCGCGGCGACGCTTGCTTTCGGTCTGTCCCGCTATTTCGCCCTGTCGCTGGGCCTGCTGATAATGCTGGGCGCAGCCGACATGGTCTCGGTCTACGTCCGCAACAGCCTCATCCAGCTCAACACGCCCGACAATGTGCGCGGACGCGTATCGGCCATTTCCGGTCTTGCCATCTCTGCTTCGAACGAACTGGGCGAAATGCAGTCGGGTTTGGTCGCCGCGCTGCTGGGCGCGACGGGAGCAGTTGTCTTTGGCGGTGCCGGTGCGATAGTCGTAACACTGCTGTGGGCGTGGATCTTTCCGGAGATTCGGAAAGCCCGGACATTCGCGCCGCAATACCGGCAAAGGGAGCCCGAACCATGAAGGCCGCCAATATTCTCGACACGATCGGCAACACGCCGCATATCCGCCTTTCGCGAATGTTCCCCGACCACGAAGTGTGGGTGAAATGCGAGCGCGCCAATCCCGGCGGCTCGATCAAGGACCGCATCGGCCTCTCGATGATAGAGGCGGCCGAGGCCGACGGCAGCCTCAAGCAGGGCGGCACGATCATCGAGCCGACGTCGGGCAACAC
>JAGREL010000307.1 GCA_020446575.1 Novosphingobium sp.
CGGCTGTAGAACTGACCGGCGCCATGGGCCGATCCAACGAAAGCGCCGACGATGCGCTGCAGGTGGATCTGCATGGCCCGTTCGCCCAGACCCTCGTCGAGGGCATTGGCGGTCTCGATAATCAGCTTCTCGTGCAGATCGCGGATACCGTCGCTGAGCTGAGCTGAGCTCAAAGCGCCTCATGTGTCACTTTCACAAGTGAACTGGAGCGCTCAGAAGAGAATTGGAGTGGGCCGGAACGTCGCGGTTGAGGTGGGAAACGGACTGGCAGGTTTCAGGCGACTACGCCGGGAAAGCTGCCCTCTACTTGGTGAACGGGCTTCGGCGGCAACGCGCCGCATCGCGGACGTACAACGATACTTTGCCTTCACCCGAAAGCGGACCTTGCGCAGCAGATTGCGGAACGACCGCTCTGCGCCCCCCAAGACCGCTATCGAGCGGACTGCCACGAGACTCCATTTGCGGACATCTCGAGGAACCATTTCACGCCCTCACCCGCACCCTGGAGCAAGCGATGGCATGGAGGGGAGGCCAAACGTGATGCCATCTTCGTCTTCACAGGTCGACGCAAGCTCCGAATGCAAGTATCCGGGCAGAAGCAGAGGAATGCCATGACCGTCGTCTACACGATCGGATACGAAGGAACAGATATCGACCGCTTCGTCGCCAGCCTGAAGACTGCTGGCGTGCAGCGCGTGGCCGATGTCCGCGCCGTCGCCCTGTCGCGCAAGAAGGGCTTCTCCAAGAAGTCCTTGGCGGCTCGTCTTGAGGCGGAAGGTATCGAATACTCGCACTTCATCGAGCTTGGCGACCCAAAACCTGGGAGAGAGGCCGCGAGAGCGGGACTTTTCGACGAATTCCGTGCTATCTACTCGGCACACCTTGATTCCGACGGTGCGCAGTCGTCCCTCAAGGAGCTGGTGGCCGTGGCGGGGGAAAAGCCAACGTGCCTGCTGTGCTTCGAACGCGACCCGGTGACCTGCCACAGGTCCATCGTCGCGGAGGCGATGGCCGACGTAGAAGACTTCGAGGTGTTCGACCTCTACGGAGACGATCCCGAACGCTATGTCCGTAACGCCTCAAGAATGCCGCGTTACCATGCTCGTGAAGGCGCTGCCGCACCCCAGTAAGACGCATGGCGAGACCGTGTGCTGCGCGGGCATGACTGCGCAGGGCGAATGGAAACGCCTGTTCCCGGTGCGCTTTCGGCACTTGTCTGGCGATAGCAGTTTCGGGCGCTGGGACTGGGTGAAGTACCGTTACACGCGGCCGCCGAAGGATGACCGGGTCGAAAGCTGGACGCCCGCAAAAACCCTACCGCGAACGGCGGTTTCGTGATTCCTTTGCCTTGTCGTGATTTGGAGGCAAGGCGATGGAGCAGCGTTCGTTTTTCGGGCTTTCGGAGCACCTTGAGCAACTGAGCAAGAACGGCGATCCGCTGGAGGTGCTCGAGGCGACGGTGGATTTCGAGTATTTCCGAGGCTGGCTGGTCGGAGGGCTGGGCTATGGCGACGGATCAAGGGGCGGGCGGCCGCCATTCGACCCGGTGTCGATGTTCAAGGCGTTGATCCTGCAGGCGCAGCACAATCTCAGCGACGCGAAGATGGAATTCATGATTCGCGACCGGCTGTCCTGGATGCGGTTTCTGGATTTCGACCTCGGCGGCCCGACGCCGGACGAGAACACGATCCGGCTGTTCCGCAACAAGTTGACCGAGACCGGCACGCTGAAGCGGGTGATGAAAGCCTTCGACTGGCAATTGCAGAAGAGGGGCTACATCCCCATGTCCGGCCAGATCGTCGATGCGAGCCTGGTGCCGGCGCCGAAACAGCGCAATTCCGAGGGCGAGAAGGAGGCGATCAAGGCCGGGAAATCGGCCAGCGAAATCTGGCCAGACGAACCGAACAAGGCGGCGCAGAAGGACACGGACGCGCGCTGGACGCTGAAAATCGGCGGCAAGATCCGATACCGGCCGGACGGCACGCCGCTACCGCAGATTGCCTTGCCGGTCTTCGGCTACAAGTCGCATATCAGCATCGACAAGCGCTTCGGGTTCATCCGTGAAAGCGCGGTCACCTCGGCATCGCAGGCCGATGGCCGCATGCTGCGCCGGCTGGTGACGACCGACAACACCGCATCGCAGGTATGGGCGGACAGCGCCTACCGCTCACGACGCAACGAGAAATGGCTGTCTTCGAAAATGCTGGTCAGCCGCATCCACCGCCGCAAGCCGGCCGGCAAGCCAATGCCGTCGGCGACGGCGCGGGCGAATGCCGCGAAATCGGCGATCCGCGCTGCGGTCGAGCATGTCTTCGCGCATCAGAAGAACCGCTACGGTCTGTTCATCCGCACCATTGGTCTGGCGCGCGCCGAAGCGAAGCTGATCCTGGCCAACATCGCCTA
>JAGREL010000033.1 GCA_020446575.1 Novosphingobium sp.
GCGAGCTGACCCGCAAGCTGCGCGCCAAGGGCAAGAAAGTGCGCTTCGCC
Source organism: Novosphingobium sp. (assembly GCA_020446575.1). Taxonomy (GTDB): domain Bacteria; phylum Pseudomonadota; class Alphaproteobacteria; order Sphingomonadales; family Sphingomonadaceae; genus Novosphingobium. The sequence goes on from JAGREL010000033.1 coordinate 51, forward strand.
ATCCATCCGGTGGCCGGCCGTCTGCCGGTGCACATGAACGTGCTGCTGGCCGAGGCCGACGTTTCCTATGACCTGCTGCTGGAAATGGACGAGATCAACGCGCGCATGCCGACGATCGATGTCGCAATCGTGATCGGCGCCAACGACGTGGTCAATCCCGCCGCCAAGGAAGTGGAAGACAGCCCGATCTACGGTATGCCGATCATCAGCGCCGACCAGGCCCGCACCGTCTTCGTGCTCAAGCGCTCGATGGCCTCGGGCTTTGCAGGCATCGACAATCCGCTGTTCTTCAAGGAGAACACGCGGATGCTGTTCGGTGACGCGAGGGAATCCCTCGGCCATGTGATCCGGGAATTCGATTAGGGCGCAATAATCCTTGCCTGAACCACTCTTCGTCATCCCCGCGAAAGCGGGGGCCCGGTTCAAGACCGTGCATTGGAACACGCGGCAGTAAACCAAGCGCAGGCCTGAGCCCGGATCAGCCCGGTTCGACGCTCGAGAGAAACTCGTTGATCACCGCCATGATTTCCGCATGCCCCGAGGTCACTCCCAGCTGCTCTTCGCGTGACAGCGCCAGGGCTACGCTGGTGGCGAGTATCGCCAGGCCGGGCGGCGGTATGCGGCTGGTCTGCGAGGTGCGCTCCAGGGCGGCGGCGATGGCTTCGACCTGGATGGCCCGCGATTCTTCGATGAACCGGATGACCTCCGCTCGCAGCCCTTCGATGCGGCTGGCCAGCGCCATGAATTCCGAAATCAGCCGCGCATCTGTCGAGTGAACGCAGATTTCCCAGATTTCGCCCAGCGGGTGTGCGGATCCGGTTGCCTCGCGCAGCCGCTTGAGCTCCCTTTCCGATCTGCGGTGGAACATCTCGACGATCAGATCGTCCATCGTCCGGAAGTAGTAGTAAACGAGCCGCTGCTTGACGCCGATGCGTTCGGCGATCCGGCGCGACGTGAGTGCGGCGTGGCCTTCTTCGAGCAGAATGTCTTCCGCGCCGTCCAGCATCGCATGCCAGTTTTCCGATCCGGGCGGCCCCATCCGCCGGTCCGGTTTGACCTGATCCTGCTTCATTCGCCCCTGTCCATAAGCCAGCCTGCCTATCTCCCCCCGCACCAGCCGTAAAGGGCGCTGCTGCGGCTATTCCGTTCTGAAATGCGGCATCACTTCCCTGGCGAACAACCGCAGTTCCTCGATCTGCCTTTCCGGGTCGGGTATGCCGGTAGGAGTTATGAAGAACCATTCGGGATCGATGATGTCCTTGATCCGCTGCATCTCCGCGATGCAGTCGTCGGGCGAGCCGACCACCGCCCGGTTGGGCGCGAACTCGTCGAGCGTTACCTCCTTGCCGCCGAACATGACTTCGTTCGAGAGTTCGTCGCGGTCGGCCTTGGAGCCGATATCGTCATAGCTCTGCCAGACCTGGATGACGTTGGGCAGGAAATCGGGATCGAGCTTGTCCCGGCTCGGTGCGATATGGACGTCGCGCATCAGGCACAGGGTCGAAGGCCGACCGTGCTCTGCGGCAATGCCCTTGTAGGTCTCCACCTTGTCTTTCAGTTCGAGCAGGTGCTCGGCGAAGCTGATCAGCCAGCCGTCGCCCAGCCTTCCCGCGCGCCGCATCGCCGGATCGCTGACCGCGCCGATCCAGATCGGCGGCACCCAGCCGTCGAGCGGCGGGGGCTGGATCTGGACATCGTCGATCTGAAAATGCTTCCCGCTGTAGGAAAAGGCACTGCCGCTCATTGCCTGGGGGAGGATTTCGAGGCATTCCTCGAACCGCTTGGCGCGCGTCTTGAAACCCCACCCGCAATTCTCGAATTCATCCGGCTTGTAGCCGATGCCCGCTCCCAGGATGAAGCGGTTGTTCGACATCTCGTTGAGCGTGTTGATTTCCTCGGCGACTTCCAGCGGATGGCGTGAGGGCAGCAGCATGATGTTGGTGCAGAACTTCATGTTGCGGGTGCGTGCCATCAGCGGCGCCAGCATCAGCAGCGGCGAGGAGGGCTCCGACGCTGTGTCGCCGCCGAACGCGGTACTGGCGGCGAAGCGGTGATGGCCGCACCAGCCCATGTCGTAGCCGAGATCTTCCATCTCGTTGAGGTAGCTGTAGAGCTTTCCATAGGGGTCGGAAGAGGTGCGATCGATCAGTTTGCGGTTGATGATGATGCCGAACTTCATGGCTGCCTTTCCCCAGATTGACCGGCTCGATCCGGCTCGCTACTAAAGTGACGAACAATCCATACAACATTCCTCGGGAGAGTCGACCGTGAGTGCCAATTTCAAGCGTCTTGAAGGCAAGGTGGCGATCATAACCGGCGCGGGGCAGGGCATCGGCGCGGCCATCGCCGAAAGCTATGCGCGCGAGGGTGCGAAGGTGCTGATTACCGGGCGCACCATGAGCAAGCTGGAGGACGTGGCAGGCAAGATCGGCGGGGAAGGGGGCACCTGCACGCCGCTCGAAGCGGTTGCGGGTGAGCAGGACCAGTCGGAAATGACCGTCGGCAAGGCGATCTCGGAATGGGGCCGCGTCGACATCCTCGTGAACAACGCCCACACCTTCACCGACTACCTGCCGGTCGAGGACCCGAAAATGGAGGAGAATTGCAAGATCGACTTCCAGTCGGCCTTCTTCGGCTCGCTGCAGCTGATGCAGCAGTGCTACCCGCATATGGTCAAGCAGGGCGGCGGCTCGATCATCAACATGGGGTCGAGCTACGGCATCCGCTGCGAACCGGGTTTCCTTGCCTATGCCGCGAGCAAGGAAGCGATCCGCGCGCTGACCAAGACGGCGGCGAAGGAGTGGGGCAAGCACGGCATCAGGGTGAACACGATCCTGCCGTCCGCGCTCACGCCCAAGTCCATCTGGTACCTGGAGGAGTCCGGCACCTACGACCTCGAGCTGTCGAAAGTGGCGATGGGCAAGTTCGGCACGCCCGAGGATATCGCCCCGACCGCCCTGTTCCTGGCCAGCGACGAATCCGACTTCGTGACCGGCCAGACCATCGGCGCCGAGGGCGGCGCGACCATGCTCTAGCGTCGCGGCAGGTCCGACTGGGGAGAGGAAACAGATGAAGAAGTTTATCAATCACGTCGATCACGTCGCCTGGATTTCGCGGCCGGAAAACCTCGATGCCAATGTCGCGCGGCTCGAGCAGATGACCGGCGCCAAGCTTACGCGCTTTTCGCGCAAGGACATGGGCTTCACCATGTGCATCAGCTGGGAAGCCGGCCTTGAAGTTGTCGCGCCGATGGAAGAGCGAACCGAGTTCAACACCTGGCTTTGGAGCGAGCTGGAGACCAAGGGCGAGGGCGTGACTTCGGTGGTGTTCGGAGTGAAGGACCTCGATGCCCACAAGGCCCGGCTCGAAAAGCTCGGCTTCGAGGTCGGGCCGCTGATGGACGATCATCCGGATTCGCCGTGGCACGACAAGCTGGTGCTGTGGGAGCGCAATGCCGGAGAAGTGATGAACACCAACATCATCATGGGCGACATCGACTACGCGGACGACGTCATTCCCTTCGGCGACGCCGACCGCGACGCGTGAACGGAAGGGAAACGGCCCCGATGGCCATAGCGGACGTTACCGACAAATCGATCGCCGAGCTTGTGTCGTTGAAAGGCCGCGTCGCGGTCGTGACCGGCGGCGCGCAGGGGCTGGGCAAGGCGATGGCACGACGGCTGGCCGAAGCCGGTGCTTGCGTACTGATCGGTGACCTGAAGGTCGAACTGGCGAATAAGGCGGCCGAGGAGTTTTCGGGCCGCTACGGCGTGAGGGTGATCGCGACCGATCTGGACGTCACGGATACAGGCTCGATCAAGGCGGCTGCGGACCTTGCGCAGAGAGAGCTGGGCGGTCTCGACATCTGGGTGAACAACGCGGGCATCTATCCCAACATCCGGTTGCTGGAAATGACGGACGACGTCTGGAACAACGTCATGGACGTCAATCTGCGCGGAGTTTTCGCCAGTTGCCGCGAAGCAGCGAGCCGCATGATCGATGCGGGGACCAGCGGTGTGCTGATCAATGTCGTTTCGACTGCGGGGTTCAGCGGAGTGGCTCCGGGCGTGTCTGCCTACGTCGCTTCTAAGCACGGCGTGCGCGGCCTGAACAAGCAGCTTGCGATCGAGCTGGCGCCGCACGGCATCCGCGTGCTGGGCGTCGCTCCGACCTTTTGCGACACCGAAGGCAACGACGAAGCGCTCGCAAAGCTTCCGGAACGCGTCAGGGAAGAGATCTCCGCGACGGTTTCCTCGCGCCTCGGCCGCGTCGGGGTGCCGGACGATATCGCACGGGCCGTATTGTTCTGCGCCTCGGACATGTCGCTGTTCATGACCGGCAGCACGCTCCTCGTCGACGCCGGCGAGGTTTGCTGAGCGCTGAATACAACGTAAGCCCGCGCATCGGCGAGGAAGTGCATTGGTTCGTGAAACTGATCGATCCGGCGATGGAGGTAGCCGAATATGCTATCGAACTGCGCGGCTTTGGCTGATAGGCTGAAGCGACGATCAATCTGCGCAGTTGGGAGAAGGACACTCACATGCAGTCGGCAAGGCCCGGACAAATCATCGACAACGCCCCGCTGAGTTCGCAGATCGATTTCAGCCGGTTCCCGATGCGGGTCGGGACGAGAAGCTATCATTCGCGCGAACATCAGGAGCGCGAGCGTGAGCAGCTGTGGATGAAGATCTGGCAGATCGCCGGCCGCGCCGAGGAAATTCCCGAGGCCGGCGACTGGATGGTGCACCGCATCTTCGATCAGTCCTTCGTGCTGGTTCGCGGAAGGGACGGCGTGGTCCGCGGCTTCGTCAACGCCTGCCGGCATCGCGGCAATGCCTTTTGCGAAGGCAAGGGGCGTTCGGCCCGCTTTACCTGCCCCTATCACAACTGGTCTTACGGGCTCGACGGACAGCTTCTCGCGGTCGCCAAGCCGGATTTCGAGGGCACCGTGGAGGAATTCGTCGGCAACAAGGAGGACCTCGGCCTGATCCGGGTGCCGGTCGAAGTCTTCGCCGGCTTCGTCTTCATCAATCCCGACCCGGACGCCGCGCCTCTGTCGGAATTCCTCGGCGACGTCGCCGATCTGCTCGCACCCTACCATCTCGAGGAAATGGTTCCGGTCGGGATGAATGTGCGCGAAACGATCGAGAGCAACTGGAAAGTGGTGATGGACGCATTCCAGGAAGGCTACCACGTCCAGGGCGTCCATCCTGAACTGGCGGGCATGACGAAGCTTTCGCGCGAGCGCTGCGGCTTCTTCGGCAATCACGCCGTCACGGTCGTCCCATTCGGCTCGCCAGAACTGGCCGACCTTGGGCCGGAGCACGAGATCGAGGGCTATCTGAGCTTGCCGGTCGCGAATTTCCCGGGTTTTGCAGAGGCCCTGCCGCGTCTTGCCGAACTGGCTGCCGATCTTCGCGACAAGGACGGAAATCTGCAGCTCCCCGAAGGGGTCACGCCGCTTTCGCTGCTCCAGCGGGCGGTCCGCGAGATACTTACCGCCAAGGGGCTCGACGTCAGCGGGCTCACCGACAACCAGATGAGCGACTACCAGTACTGGCTGCTGTTCCCGAACGTCTTCATGCAGGTGCGCTCCGGTGATGCCACGGTGATCACTGCCGAACCGCATCTGAGCGGCGACCCCAATCGCAGCACATGGCGGGTGATCGCCTTGCAGTGGCTCCCGCCGGAACAGCGGGAAGCGCAGCGCACCGAGCTGACCGAAATCGCCGAGGGAGACCATTTCCCGTATTTCCTCGCGCTCGAGCAGGACTATGTGCAGATGGCGATCCAGCAGCGGGGGCTGCGCAACAGCGCTCTCGAATATCAGACCCTGACCAGGCAGGAGCCGAAGCTGGCCCATTTCCATGCGGCGCTCGAGCGCTGGTATGAGCACGAGCCTGCCTGAATCACACGCGACATTTCCGGAGACCTCATGAGCCAATCTGCGCTTTTCGAACCGCTGCGCCTTGCACGCGGCCCCCAATGGAAGAACCGTCTCGCGCTTGCCCCGCTCACCAATCTGCAGAGCCACCCCGACGGCCGCCTGTCGGACGAGGAGTTTCGCTGGCTGACGATGCGCGCCGAGGGCGGCTTCGGCCTGACGATGACCTGCGCCGCTTCCGTCCAGAAGATCGGCCAGGGGTTTCCCGGTCAGGTCGGTGTGTATGACGACAAGCACGTTGAGGGGCTCACCCGGCTGGCGAAGGCCATCAGGGACAATGGCTCGGTTGCGGCGATGCAGCTCCACCACGCCGGGATTCGATCGGACAAGAGAATTGTCCCGCAGCCGGTGGGTGCGTCCGATGACGCGGAGACGGGCTCGCGCGGCCTGACTACCGCCGAAGTCGAGCAGCTGCGCGACGATTTCATCGCAGCGGCCAAGCGCGCCGAGGCTGCCGGGTTCCAGGGCGTCGAGGTGCACGGCGCTCACGGCTATGTGCTTGCCGAGTTCCTGTCGGACGAATTCAACCGCCGTGACGATCGTTACGGCGGCGGCCTGGAAAACCGTGCGCGGCTCATCCTTGAAATCCTTGACGGGATTCGCGGCCAATGCGGCCCCGATTTCCAGCTCGGCCTGAGGCTTTCGCCCGAGCGCTTCGGCATGCGTCTGGCCGAGATAAAGGAGCTGGTTGCGGAACTCATCCGGGGAGCGAAGATCGACTATCTCGACCTTTCGCTATGGGATTTTGCGAAGGAGCCGGTGGAAGAGGGCTTTCGCGGTCAGACGCTGCTGAGCCATTTCACCGAAATGGATCGCGGCAACGTGCGCATTGGCTGCGCGGGCAAGATCATGACGGCCCGTGACGCCGTTGCCGCGCTCGACGGCGGCTGCGATTTCGCGACGATCGGCCGCGCGGCGATCCTGCGCCACGACTTTCCCGAGCGCGTGCGCCGCGATTCCGAATATCGTTCGCCGGACCTTCCGGTCGCGCCTGAGTATCTGGTGCAGGAAGGGGTCTCGCCTCCATTTCTCGAATATCTGCGCGGCTTCAACGGTTTTGTCGCGCCCGGCGACGTTGCTGCCTGAGGGGGCGCCGCGGACGATCCGCCATCGCCCCGGAGCCCGGAAGTCACGCGGGCCTAGACCAGCCTGCTCGGCGTAGGCTATTGCACTTCGGCTTGTTCAATATGATGGGTGGGTGAAAGGCCAGTCGGGCGAGGCCGGCGTCCTGTCGAGGAGGGGAATCGAGTTTCATGCATCCCGGGATCCATGCGCAGACCCAGCCCGACAAGATCGCCGTCGTAAGGCCTTCGACCGGAGAAGCCCTGACGTACCGGCAGCTCGATGCCCGGGCGAACAGGGTGGCCAACCTGCTTTACGACGCAGGCCTTCGCCGGGGCGATCACGTTGCGCTCTATCTCGAGAACCATCTCGCCTATTTCGAGGTGATCTGGGCCTGCATGCGTTCGGGCTACTATTTCACGCCGATCAACTACCATCTGACGGCTTCGGAAGCGGCCTACATCGTCGACGACTGCGATGCGAAGGTGCTGGTTGCCTCGGCCAACCTCGACCATGTGCCCGAGCTCGGCAGGCTTGCCGGGCGGTGCGAAGTCAAGCTTTCCGTCGGGGGGCAGGTCGAGGGATTTGCGGATTACGAAGCGGCCCTGGCCGGCAAGGCCGAGACGCCGATTGCCGATCAGTGGCTCGGCGCGATGATGATGTACTCGTCCGGCACCACCGGCCGCCCCAAGGGCATCAAGCGTCCCCTGCCGGATCAGGGGCCGGACGGGGGCAGCCCGAACGTGCAGATCCTGATCAGCATGTTCGCTCTCGACGACAAGGTCGTCTATCTCTCTCCCGCGCCGATGTATCACGCCGCACCGATCGGCTACACTTCGGCTGTCGTGCAAATGGGCGGAACGGTCGTGATGATGGACCGTTTCGATGCCGAAACCGCGCTTCGGCTGATCGAGGAATACGGGATCACGCACAGCCAGTGGGTGCCGACCATGTTCATCCGCATGCTTCGGCTGGATCCGGAGATCCGCGCAAAATACGACCTTTCCAGTCTTCGCTGCGCGATCCATGCCGCCGCCCCTTGCCCGGTCGAGGTGAAGCGGCGGATGATCGAATGGTGGGGCCCGATCGTCGAGGAATATTATTCCTCCACCGAAGGCGCGGGATTTTCGAAGATCACCAGCCCGGAATGGCTCGATCATCCCGGCTCGGTCGGCCGTTCGGTGGGAACGCCCTTCCATATCTGCGACGAGGGGGGCAACGAGCTGCCGCCGGGCGAACCGGGGCTGATCTATGGCGAGGCACCCAGCGGGGTCGGCTTCGTCTATCACAAGGACGATGAGAAGACCGCGGGCGCCACCCATCCCCGGCACGACAATTGGCGGACGGTCGGCGATGTCGGCTATCTCGATGAGGACGGCTACCTCTATCTCACGGACCGCAAGGCCTTCGTGATCAATTCGGGCGGCGTGAACATCTATCCGCAGCAGATCGAGGACGTTCTTGCCCTGCATCCCAGAGTTGCCGATGTCGCCGTGATCGGCGTGCCCAATCCCGATCTCGGCGAGGAAGTGAAAGCGGTGGTCCAGCCGGCGCCGGACGCCGAGCCTTCCGAAGCGCTGGCGCAGGAAATCCTGGCCTTCATCACGGAAAAGCTGGGCAAGCAGCTCACGCCCCGGTCGGTCGATTTCGTGGACGAATTGCCGCGCCTGCCGACCGGCAAGCTTGCAAAAAAGGAGCTGCGCGCGCGTTATTGGGACAACCGGCCGGAGACGGCCAGCCTCTCGACAAGGATCTGAAACGCAATGCCGCTCGATGTCGATCTTCTCATGTCCCGTCACGATGACGACCTGCGGTTCGGCTACAGCGACCGCGAGGCGCTGCTCTACAATATCAGCATCGGCATGGGGCGCGATCCCTATGCCCCGGAGGAGCGCGCATTCGTCTTCGAACTGCCGGAACTGCAGGTTGTGCCGACGTTCGCCTCGATACTGAGCCCGCGCGCCACGGACCTTTACGAAGGGGCGGGAATCGATTGGACCCGCGTGGTCCATGGCGAACAGCGGATCACGCTGCATCGCCCGCTTCCGGGCAGCGCCAAACTGGTGGGCTCGCGGCGGGTAACCGAAGTTGTCGACAAGGGTGCTGAGAAAGGCGCGCTGATCGGGACTACGATCGAGGCCGGCCTGGACAGCGGAGAACCGCTGTTCACATGCGAAATGGTCATTTACGCGCGCGGCAACGGCGGATCCGGCGGATCGTCGAAATCTTCGAAGGACCCGCATGTCCTGCCGGAGCGTGCGCCGGACATCGTCCATGTCAGCGAAACCCGGCGCGACCAGGCGCTGCTCTATCGCCTCAACGGCGACCGCAACCCGCTCCATGCCGATCCGGACTTCGCCAAGCGCGCGGGTTTCCCCGAACCGATCCTGCATGGCCTGTGCAGCTACGGGATCGCCTGCCGCGCCGTGCTGGCCAGCGTCTGCGAATACGATCCGGCCCGGATCCGGCAGTTCGACGTGCGCTTTTCCGCGCCTGTCTTTCCCGGAGATACGATCCACACCGATATCTGGGTCGATGGCGAAACCGTGTCCTACCGCTGCCGGGTCGCGGAGCGCGATGCAGTCGTGCTCAACAACGGGCGTTGTCTGCTCAACGCATGAAAGGCGAATCGGCGATGGCTGAAAGCTTCGGAGAGAAACTCGCTGAAATCGTCGGGGAGCGCCACGTCCTGTCGGGCGAGGACATACCCGAACACTACCGCGTCGATGTCATGGGCAGGTTCTCGAGCAGTCCCGGCTGGGTGGCGAAGCCCGCCGATCACGGGGAAGTCGCCGCAGTCGTTCGGCTGGCGCACGGGGAGGGGGTGCCGATCACGGTGATCGGCGGCCAAAGCGGCACCGCCGGCGGGGCGGTGCCGTCCGATGGCGGGCTCGGTCTCTCGCTGGAGCGGATGAACCGCATCCTTGAAATCGACACGCTGTCGATGACGATGACGGTCGAGGCAGGCTGCATCCTCCAGCTTGCCCAGGAAGCGGCCGAGGAAAAGGGCGCTTTTCTGCCGCTCGATCTAGGCTCGCGCGGCTCGGCGGTGATCGGCGGGGTAATCGGCACCAATGCCGGCGGGAACCGTGTGGTGCGCTGGGGAATGATGCGCGATATGGTGATCGGCCTGGAAGCGGTGCTGGCTGACGGAACGATCGTGTCTTCACTTACGAAGATGCTCAAGGATAATGCCGGATACCACTGGAAACACTTGCTTATTGGTAGCGAGGGGACCCTCGGCATCGTCACCAGGGCGGTGTTGCGCCTGCGCCCGCTGCCGACCACCCG
>JAGREL010000004.1 GCA_020446575.1 Novosphingobium sp.
CCCCGCAATAGGCGCAGGTGGTGCGAACGGTGCGCATCGGGTCAGGCGGCCTTCGCCACCGGCTTCGGGCCGGAACCGATAACTGCCTCGCGCAGCAGATAGATGCGCCCGGCATCGACCCTGAGCGGGATCACGGGCACGCAGCCGGCATCATCGCCCAGCGCCTCGCCGGTGGTGAGCGAGATGTTCCAGTTGTGCAGCGGACAGGTGACCGCGCCGCCGTGGATGATGCCCTGGCTGAGCGGTCCCTGCTTGTGCGGGCACTTGTTGACCAGCGCATGGAACGCGTTGTTGATCGTGCGGAAGATGGCGATCTCCTCGCCGCCCTGCACGGGAAGCGTCCGGGCGCTGCCGGGCGCGATCTGGTCCACCGGACCCACGTCGAGCCACTCTCCGATCATTATGCATTCTCCATCTGGAAGGGACGTACCTCGGCAAGGTGCTGGTGCAATTCGGCAGCTTCACCACCGGCACGCTTCGCCCAGGGATCGTCCTGCGAATGCTCCTGAGAAATGCGGAACCGGGCCGCGAACCTGCGTACGGAATCCGGATCGTCGAACAGCGCCGACTTGACGTAATCGAGGCCGACGCGTTCGACCCAGGGCGCCGTGCGTTCGAGGTAATAGGCGTCCTCGCGGTAGAACTGGATGAAGGCCGCGCAAATCTGCAGCGCTTCCTCTTCGGTCTCGACCTTGCACAGCAGGTCGGTCGCGCGGACCTTGATTCCGCCATTGCCGGCGACATGCAGCTCGTAACCGCTGTCGACGCAGACCACGCCGAAATCCTTGATCGTCGCTTCCGCGCAATTCCTCGGGCAGCCGGAAACCGCGATCTTGAACTTGTGGGGCATCCAGCTGCCCCAGGTCATCCTCTCGATCTTGACGCCGAGCCCGGTCGAATCCTGTGTGCCGAAGCGGCACCATTCCGAACCCACGCAGGTCTTCACCGTGCGCAGCGCCTTGCCATAGGCATGGCCCGACACCATCCCGGCGGCGTTGAGATCGCCCCAGATCGCGGGGAGGTCTTCCTTCCTGATGCCGAACAGGTCGATCCGCTGCCCGCCCGTGACCTTCACGGTGCGCGCACCGTATTTCTCGGCAGCGTCGGCGATGGCGCGCAGCTCGTTCGGCGTGGTCATGCCACCCCACATGCGCGGCACGACGGAATAGGTGCCGTCCTTCTGGATGTTGGCGTGCAGGCGCTCGTTGACGAAGCGGCTCTTCTGGTCGTCGTCGTATTCGCCCGGCCAGGCGCAGAGCAGGTAGTAGTTGAGCGCAGGGCGGCAGGTGGCGCAGCCGTCGGGCGTGGTCCAGTGGAGCTCCTGCATCACCTGCGGGATGGCCTTGAGTTCCTTCTCGAGGATCAGGCGGCGAACGTCGCCATGGGTGAAGCTGGTGCATTTGCACAGGGTCTTGGGGCCGGACTGCACCTCATCGCCCAGCGACATCGCCAGCAGGCTTTCGACGAGAACGGTGCATGAGCCGCATGAGGCGGAAGCCTTGCACTGCGAACGCACGGCATCGAGGCTGCAGGCGCCCGCCTGGATCGTCTTGACGATGGTGCCTTTCGAAACGCCGTTGCAGCCGCAGATCTCGGCGTCGTCCGAAAGGGCGGCAACGGCGGAATTAGGGTCCGCGAGCGCACCCCCGGACGCAAAGGCCTGACCGAAGATCAGGGCTTCGCGAGTGTCCGAGACGTCCTCACCCTTTTTCAGCAGGTCGAAATACCAGTTGCCGTCAGTCGTGTCGCCATAGAGCACGGCGCCGATCAGCTTATTCTCCTTGACTACCACGCGCTTGTAGATGCCGCGTGCGGCATCGCGCATGACGATGTCCTCGCAATCGTCGCCGCCCGAAAAATCGCCGGCGGAGAAAACGTCGATGCCCGAGACCTTGAGCTTGGTCGACGTGACCGAGCCTTCATAGCCGCTGGGGTCGCCGGTCGCGGCATCGGCAAGCGCCCGGCACATTTCCCACAACGGCGCGACAAGGCCGTAGCACGTGCCGCGGTGCTGGACGCATTCGCCCACTGCCATGATCGCCGGGTCGGAAGTCACCATGTCGTCGTCGACCATGATGCCCCGCTCGACATCCAGTCCGGCGCTCTTGGCCAGGGCGGTCGCCGGCCTGATGCCGACGGCCATGACGACCAGATCCGCCGGGATTTCACGCCCGTCCTTCAGCCGCACGCCCGCGACATGGCCCTCCTTGTCGAAGATCTCGGCGGTATCCGCGCCGGTAAGGATGGTCTGTCCGCGGCGCTCCAGCTCCTCTTTGAGCAGCCAGCCGGCCGCTTCGTCGAGCTGGCGCTCCATCAGCGTCGGCATCAAGTGAACGACGGTGACCTTCATGCCGCGAAGCGAGAGGCCATGCGCCGCCTCAAGCCCCAGCAGGCCACCGCCGATCACCACCGCGCTGCCGCCCTTCTCTGCGGCAGCGAGCATCTTGTCGACATCGTCGAGATCGCGGAAGGTGATCACGCCCGGCAGGTCCTTGCCGGGAACCGGGATGATGAAGGGGTCCGATCCGGTCGCGATCAGCAGGCGGTCGTAAAGTTCGACGCGCCCCGACTGCGCGATCACCGTTTGCGTCTCACGGTCGATCTCGACCACCGGATCGCCGGAAATCAGCCGGATGCCGTTTTCCTCGTACCATTCAGCCGAGTTGATGACGATCTCGTCAAACGTCTTCTCGCCCGCCAGCACCGGCGACAGCATGATCCTGTTGTAATTGACCCTGGGCTCCGCGCCGAAAATCGCGATGTCGAAACGATCCGCATCGCGAGCCAGGATTTCCTCGACGGCGCGGCAGCCGGCCATGCCGTTGCCGATCACCACGAGCCTCTCTCGCGTCTGATTCTTACGGTCCTGACCTTCGAAACTCATGGGCGCATTCACCTTCTCGTCTCCTTCGCGCCACGCAAACGCAGAAAAGCCGCCTCGAGCTTGCCCCTCTGGGCAGGCACGGGCGGCTACGTTGCCACGCGTTGTCTAAAATGAAGCGGTTGCGCTGGTTCGCCCTACGATGGACGGCGCATGCTCGCTGACGCAGTATTTAACAGATTCGCACCGGTCCGGGCAAGCTCTTTCTGCACTGCAGCAAGAACTTTCGCCCGGAACCGTCGCGATACTACCAGCTCTTGTAGGGAAGGAACTTGCCGGACATCGTCACCTGGACGCGGGCGCCGTTCTCGTGCGGGACGAGCGCGACGTCCATGTCGAAATCGATCGCGCTCATGATGCCGTCGCCGGCCTTTTCCTGCACCAGTTCCTTGAACGCCTCTCCGAACACGCCGGTGATCTCGTACCAGCGATAGATGCAGGGGTCGGTCGGCACGGTGCGATCGAAATTCTTGGTCGGGAATTCTGTCAGGACCACCGCGGCTTCCTCCGGAAGGTCGAGAAGCGCCACCACCTTGCCCGCCGCCTCGGGCGAAAGGCTGTTCATGCCAAGGCAGGCCGAAGTGGTGAACACCTCGTTGAGACCGGCGGCGGCGGCGATGTCCGCCCATTTCACCTTCTTGCTGCGCTTCGCGGCGCGGATCATTTCCGTGACATCGGCCTTGGTCATCATGGGCAGGGTCTCCTTTTCTGGGGGTGAAGCGGGCGCACTATCCGCCGCGCCAGAGCGTAAGCATGAGAAGGACGAAGAGGACGGCGCTGATCGCCTGCCACAACCGCTCCGGTTTGCGCTGCAGCAAGGGACGCGGATCGGGCGTAACCAGCGAAGGATTGGGGTGAGCGAGATCGAAGGTGAACTCGGAAAGCTCCTCGTAGCGTTCCGCCGGATCGATGCTTACGGCCTTCGCGATGGCCGCGTCCATCCAGTCGGGGACCGCGGGATTGAATTCCGTGGCCGGCGCGTATCGCAGCCGCTTCTGCGCGGCACGAGTGTTCGCGGCAGCCACCCGGGGGCCGTACGGGAGCCGCCCGGTGAGCATCTGATAGGCAATCACGCCGAGCGAATAGATGTCCGACCGGCGGCTCGCCGGATGCCCCAGATACAGCTCGGGCGCACTGTACTGCATGGTGCCGGCAAAGGCCGCATCCTCGAAATCGCGCGGTGCGATGTCATCGAGACCGGCGACCTGCGCCGAACCGAAATCGATAAGCCTGGCGGTGCCGTCGGCATCGACGATGACGTTGTGCGGTCTCAGGTCGCGGTGGATCATCTCGCGCCGGTGCAGCGCCTGCAGCCCGGCCGCAACCTGGCTGACGAGCGAACGGACGACAGCGAGGTCCGGCTCGGGATTGTCGTGCATCCAGCTGTCGAGCGTGCGGCCTTCGACATATTCGGTCACGGAATAGGCGTGGCGGCGCGCGCCGCGAATGGGTGCCGCCTTCAGCACGTGGGGGTTGCTGATCCGGCGCGCGACCCATTCTTCCAGCAGCAGCGCCTGCATCTGCGCCGGGTCCTGCGCATGCTCGGTCGCCGGCACCTTGAGCGCGACTTTCGAGCCGTCGGCCTTGTCCCGCGCGAGATAGACATGGCTGCGGCTGCCCGAATGCAGTTCGCGCAGGATCGAATATCCCTCGAAAGTCTGGCCGGGTTCGAGCCGCGGTGCGGGCGGCAGCGCCACCTGATCGCCGATCAGATCGTCGATGGCGCCATCGGGCAAAGTATCGATCCGCGCCAGCTGGACGGTGAGATTGTCCTGACTGCCGGCGGCCAGCGCGGCCTCGGCAATGATGCGCGCGACGGAATCGAGATTATCGTTGGCCGCCGCCGCCTCGGCAATCGCGGCATCGGGGAGGAACTCGTGGACGCCGTCCGTGGTGAGCGCGAAAATGTCGCCGGGCTGCACGGCAATCCGGCGATAGTCGATCTCCACATGGCGGTTCACGCCCATCGCCCGGCCGAGGTAACTTTCGCCCCCGCCTAGATGGACGCGGTGCGCCTCGGTCAGCGTTTCGATACTGTTGCCTGCGATGCGGGCAATTCTTGCATCGCCGATATGGAAGAGATGAGCGCTGCGCGACTTGAAGACCATCGCGCTGAAGGTGCAGACCATGCCCCGCTCGCGCTCCTCATCGGAAGGTGCACCGATATAGCCACGGGCATTCTGGGCATACATCCAGCTGTTGGTCGCGGAAATCACCCGTTGCGCGGAAGTCTGCACCGACCAAGCTTCGGAAGTTGCGAAATAGTCTGTCAGGAAGCTCTTGACCGCGGTCTCCGCAGCCGCCGCGCCCAGCGCGCTGGTGCTGATCCCGTCGGCGATCGCGATCGCAATGCCCTTGCTTGCCAGCAGCCCGTTTTCGGGCACGAGCGAGCCGTGGAAGTCCTGATTGGCTTCCTTGGCTCCGGCCGTCGAATACTGGCCGATGGATATGGCGACCTGCGCGCGCGTCACGGAAAAAGCCGGGGGAAGCCGCTCTTTAGGGTAAGCGGCTTCCCCCGAGGCGGATCAGGCCGCCAGCTTGACAACCCGCTTCGGCGCGGTGCGGGCATGGGTGGTGTAGAGCATCAGCCCGGTGAAGGT
>JAGREL010000034.1 GCA_020446575.1 Novosphingobium sp.
GGTGCGCGAACACTCGCTCGCCAAGGTCCCGCACCTGCTGGTGGTCGGCAAGCGCGAGGCCGAGGAAGGCACCGTCGCCATCCGCACCCTGGGCGAACAACAGCAGAAGGTCGTGCCGCTGGCCGAAGCGATCGCCATGCTGAAGGAAGAAGCGACGCCGCCCGACTTGCGATGAAGGTCCGACTTGCGCTGAAGGCCCGATTTACGCTGAAGAATTATCAGTTGCGATCAGCCGGCAGCATCGCAGCGGCAACGACAACGCCGCCATCCGGCTGCCTCAACAGCAAAGCATAGCGGTCTGCCCCCGCCTGCGAGAGCTGCGAAGCCGGAATCCGGAAGGACTGCGTTCCTCCCCGCCAATCGCCCAGCCGGCGCTCGGCCCTTACGACATTGGTGTAGGCGATGTGGCGGCCGGAATTCTCGCCGCGTCCGATCGCCACGCGCTCAGTGGAATCGAGAGCGACCAGCACCAGCTCAAGCCGATAGCTCGCTTTTCCCGAAAGGCCGATGCCGAAGCCGCCTCCTTCCGCCTGCTCCACTGCCAGAGCAGGTCCGGCGCTGCGCCTTGTCCGGGAAATCAGCGTCCGGATTTCCTTTTCGCGCGATCCGATCACACCGTATTGTCCATCAATGACGATCTGCGGCGTGTAGACGCCCTTCCCGGTGCTGATTCTGCGCGAATAGGCTCGCTGCAAGGCGGTGTTCTCAGGCCGGGCCAGCGTATCCTTCCAGCCGAGCCGATCCCAATAGGTGACCGGCCGGGTGATAACGACAAGCGACGGGTCCTGGGCCAACTTTCCGGCCAGGCGATCGGCCGGTGGGCAGGACGAGCACCCCTGACTGGTGAACAGTTCGAGCACGACGGGCCGTTGCGCGGCATTGCCGCCACTTCCGGCGGTTTCGCTCTCGCCGGCAGCATGCGCCATGACCGCCGCAACGGACATGGAGACGGCAAGCGCTGTGATCAGTACTGGCAATCGCACCGCTGTCCTCCCGATCTTGCGATATGAGAGTTCATTCGGAACTCGGCCGCAAGAGGTTACAGCGGAAAACGGCAGCCAGCCAGGGCGGGGCCTGTCTTCTAGAAGGGCAGCACCTGCCCGGCCGCGATCAGCGCGAGGGCGCAACCGCAAACGATGAGCTTGCGCAGCATCTCGACCTGAGGCGGTTCCCGGAACCGGGGAAGGGCAATCACTTCGGCCATGTCTCGAATGATGCGCCGTTTGGCTTGCCAAAGGGTTAAGGCGCGGCAGGCATCTGCTGGCTGGCACAGTGGAAACCGCCGCCGCCCGCCAGCACCGCGTCGGCGGGAAGACCGATCGTATCGCGATCCGCAAACAGCTCCGCCACTGCCGCCACACCATCGGCATCGTGCTGGGAACCGAATGTCGGCACGACCACCAGATGAGTGGTGACGGCAAAATTCATATAGCTCGCCGGCTCGACGCGGCCTCCAGCTTCGATCCGCCCCGGAGACGGCAGTTCGCGCAGCTTCAGCCCGAAATCCTCGGCCCGCGTCTTCGCATCGGCGTAAATCGCCGCATTGGGATCGTCGTTGCCTGTGCCTACGGGCAAGGCCAGCACGCCCGGGGCAATGAAACGGGCAAGATTGTCGACATGGCCGTCGGTGTGGTCATTGAGGAGGCCCTCTCCCAGCCACAGGACGCGGGAAAAGCCGAGATCGCGGGCAAGGCGCAACTCGATTTCGCCGCGGGACAATCCGGGATTTCGGTTAGGGTTGAGCAGGCATTGTTCCGTCGTCACTGCCAGCCCGGCTCCGTCCGTATCGATTGCGCCGCCTTCGAGGATCCAGTCGGCAGTCATGACGTCAAGTCCCGCGCTGGCCGCCAATTCGGCACCGATGGTCTGGTCGCCGGTCATCTGATATTTTCCGCCCCAGCCATTGAAGCCGAAGCGCAGAGCCATACGGTCACCCGTTTCGTCCGCCAGTATCAGCGGGCCTGTATCCCTGAGCCAGATGTCTCCGAAAACGCGCCGTTCAAGCTTCACCTTTTCGCTAACCAGCACGCGCGCGCGCGCCTCGTTCGCCGCGTCGCGCACGATCAACCGCACCTCCTGTCCGCTCTCGGCGACGGCGCTGGCAAAGGCGGCGATCTGTTCCTGCGCCCGATCCAGGACGCCGGCCCATTCGGCCGGATCGTGGGGGAATCCGATCCAGAGCCAGTCCTGCGGATGCCATTCGGGAGGAAAGCGCCATGCCATGCCTGCGCCTTTAGCGTCGGCAAATGCTTGCGCAAGGCGGTGCGAGAGGCCATTGCCCGGACATGACCTCGCCTGACTGGACCGGTGCGATCGAACGGGCGCGCAAGCACGCGCCCTTTCTGGCCAAGGCGATAGAAAATCTGCCCGACCTGACCGATCTCCTGGCAGCGGGGGAAAGCGGCAAGGCGCTCGAAACGGCAAAAGGCGCCGGTAACGACACAGAGGATGTCGGCATAGCCTTGCGGCGCGAGAAGCGAGCGCTGGCACTTACGCTGGCGATCGGCGATCTGGCCGGGGCCTTCCCGTTGCTCGAAATCACAAGGGAGCTGTCAGCCTTCGCCGACCGCGCCCTCGACGCCGCGATCGCAAACGCCATCAGGCGCCGCGTACCCGATACGGAACCCGCCGGCTTCCTTGCCCTTGCGCTGGGTAAGCATGGCGCCGGCGAGCTCAATTTCAGCTCCGACATCGACCCGATTCTGCTCTACGATCCCGACACCCTCCCCCGAAGGGACCGCGACGATCCCGGCGAGGCCGCTCAGCGGGTGGCCCGCACGCTGGTCGAGACGATGGCGAACGTCACCGACGAGGGCTACGTGTTTCGCGTCGACTTGCGGCTCAGGCCGGCGTCCGAGGTCAGCCCGCTGGCAATTTCGGTTGATGCGGCGATGACTCACTACGAATCCTCCGCTTTGGCCTGGGAGCGTGCTGCCTTCATCCGCGCGCGCGCCTGTGCCGGCGACATCGCGGCCGGCGAAGCCTTCCTCGCCGCCATCCGGCCCTTCATCTGGCGCAAGAGCCTGGACTTCGGTGCAATTGCCGAAGTCGGCAGGCTGACCTCGCAAATCCGCTCGAATAGCAAGGCCGCCCGGCTTGTCGGTCCGGGTTTCGACCTCAAGCGAGGGCGCGGCGGCATCCGCGAGATCGAATTCTATGCCCAGACGCACCAGCTGATCCACGGCGGACGCAACCCCGCGCTGCGGCTCAGGGGCACACGCGCGACGCTCGACGCGCTGGCGGCAGCCGGCCTCATCCCCGAGGATGATGCGAGACTGCTGGGCGAATCCTATGACCGGCTGCGCACAATCGAGCACCGGCTGCAGATGGTTGCCGACCAGCAGACCCACAGCCTTCCGCGAGACTGGGCTGCACTCGATTCGGTCGCCATGCTCGACGGCTTGCCGGACAGTGCCGCGCTGGTCGAGGAACTCACGGAGATTACCGAGGCAGTCGGACAGCGTTACGATGCACTGATCGCAGCCAGCTCCGGTTCGCCCCCGGGCGAGGGCGCACCATTTCCAGTGGAAGGCGAAGCACTGGTCGGTGAACTGACCCATCTCGGCTTTGCGGAACCGGAAGCCTTCGCCCAGCGCATCGCCGGCTGGCGTTCCGGCAAGCTGCGCGCGCTGCGCAGCGATGCGGCACGTGCTGCTTTCGAAGCGATCCAGCCGGACCTGCTGACCGCCTTCGCCCATTCACCCGAACCGGAACGCGCGCTCCTGCGCTGGGAGCAGCTGCTCGCCAACCTGCCGAGTGCGATCAACCTGTTCCATTTGCTGGAAGCCAGGCCGGGGCTGCTCGAACTGCTCGCCCGTGTCCTGTCTCTCGCACCCCCGCTGGCCGACGAACTGGCCCGGCGCGCGGACCTGCTCGACCCGCTGATCGATGCCAGCGCATTCGACCTGCCCGGCGATGTCGCCAGCCTCGTCGGTGATTTTTCCCGGTTCGAGGCGGGCGACGCCTACGAGGACATTCTCGACACGGTACGGCGCAAGGTCGGCGAATTGCGCTTTGCTCTGGGCGTGCAATTGATCGAGGGTTCCACCGATCCGCTTGCGGTTTCTGCCGCATTGGCGCGAATCGCAGAGGCGGCCATCACGGTGCTGAGCAACGCAACGATCGCCGAATTCGAAAAGATCCACGGCCGGATCGGCGGCAGCGAGCTTGTCATCCTCGGACTGGGCCGAATGGGCGGCGGAGCACTGACGCATGCTTCCGATCTCGATCTCGTGTTCCTCTTCACCGGCGAGCACGGCGCCGAATCGGACGGTGCGCGTCCGTTGGGCGCAACGCTCTATTTCAATCGCCTGAGCCAGCGCATCACTGCCGCCCTGAGCGTGCCGACAGCGGAAGGCGCGCTCTACGAGGTCGATACGCGCCTCAGACCGTCCGGAGAACAGGGCCTGCCCGCGGCCAGTTTCGAAAGCTTCGAACGCTACCAGAAGGAACAGGCCTGGACCTGGGAACACATGGCGCTCACCCGCGCACGGCCGCTCTTCGGCTCCGACGAGGCGCGAGCTGCCTTGCAGGGAGTCGTCACCGAAGTGCTGACCAGTCGGCGCGATGCCGACAAGCTGCAAACCGATGTCCTCGACATGCGTGCGACCATGGCCGAGCACAAGCCGCCAAAGGGACCGCTTGATGCCAAGCTGGCGCGCGGCGGCCTCGTCGACCTCGAATTCCTCGTGCATTTCCTGCAATTGCGCGAAGAAAAGGGACTGACGCACCATCTGGGCGACGCGATCCGCGCGCTGGTGGCCGAAGGTCTCCTGCCCGAAGGCCTGATCGCCGCGCATGACGTCATGACGAGCCTTCTCGTCGCAGCGCGGCTTCTGGCTCCGGACGCGCAAATCCCGCCGCCTGCTGCCCGCCACGTGCTTGCCAAGGCATGCGGATGTGGCGATTGGGAACAAGTCCTGCCGAATCTTGAAGCTGCAAGGTCCGACGTCGTAAGCGCCTGGGCCGAGGCATTCGGCCAAACATTGGAGGTTACATCGTGAGCAATCGTCCCGGCGTCGGCGACGCCATGCCCGACATCGCCATGGAAACGGCAGATGGCGGGAGTGTGAAGCCCTCGGATTTCAAGGGGCAGAAGCTGGTCATGTTCTTCTATCCCAAGGACGATACGCCGGGCTGCACCACGGAGAACAAGGATTTCACTGCGCTCAAGGCAAAGTTCGACAAGGCCGGCGTTACCTTGCTGGGCGTCAGCAAGGATCCGCCCAAGAAGCACCAGCGCTTCATGGAAAAGCACGAACTGAAAGTGCCGCTGGCCAGCGACGCCGAGCAAAATGGCCTGTCCGACGCCCTCGGCATCTGGACCGAGAAGAAGAACTACGGCCGCACCTACATGGGCATGGTCCGCACCACTTACCTCATCGGTGACGACGGCAAGATCGCGCAGGTGTGGGACAAGGTGAAGGTCAAAGGCCACGCCGAAGCGGTGCTGGAGGCCGCCAAGGCGCTTTGACCGACCGAACCGTTGCCGGCGCGATCCGTGCCGCAATGCTCGCATGCAATGCCCGCTCCAAGACCATGGCCGCCCGAGCCGTGGCGCGGGATTGGCGCCTCGGAAGGCTGGAGTTCCGTTTCGACGAGGCAATGCCGGACCGGCCTGGCCGACCCGACAAACCGGTGCTGTTGCCGCCAAAACACATGCCAAAACGCGGACGGGGACAATCGCTGCGCGGTCGTATCGCGCTTTATCATGCATTGGCGCATATCGAATTCGTCGCCATCGATCTCGCGCTCGACATGGCCGGACGGTTCGGCGCCGAGATGGGCGGCAGGTTCGTCAGCGAATTCCTTGGCGTGGCAGCCGACGAGGCAATGCATTTTGCCCTGCTCGACCGCCGCTTGCGTGCGCTCGGCACCTGCTATGGCGCCTTGCCGGCCCACGACGGATTATGGGACGCCGCCTACGAGACGCGCCACGATGTCGCTGCTCGACTGGCTATCGTGCCAATGGTGCTGGAAGCGCGCGGTCTTGACGTCACTCCCAAGACAATCGACAGGCTTCGTGAAGCCGGGGACGACACCGGCGCCAGGCTTCTTCACCGCATCCTGAAAGACGAGATTCGCCATGTGCTGGCGGGGACGACCCATTTCAACGCGGTCTGCCAAGAGCGGGACCAATCGCCCGAAGTTGAGTGGAAGGCCTTAGTAAACCGCCACTTTCGGGGGGGCGTTAAGCCACCGTTCAACAACTCAGCGCGCCAGGCTGCCGGTTTGTCGCGCAGTTTCTACGACGGCCTTGCCTACTAGATCGGGCGCCGTCTAAGCCCTGTTTTCACGAGACGGCGGGGGGTCCGACCATCTCATCCTCACTGGCCCGGTGCGCGAAATGCGCGACGGGAAGGGGGTGCTTGTGCGGCCCGCGCGAATCAGACCTAGGTCGCAAGACAAGGGAATTCGAGTGGTCGATATTATTTTTGGCGTCAGGTTCCGCGCGATTGCCAGCAGCCTTGCCGCAGCAGCCGCTTTCTTCTTCGCCAATCCAGTCCTGGCAAACAGCAGCGCCAACGCCGATATCGCCGCACCGCTCCGTGCCGCTCAGGCTGCAAAACCCGCAACGCTCGGCAATGGCGATGAAAAGTTCCGCAAGCTTTTCAACAATTGGCAAAAGTTGGAAGAATCAAACGTCCCGGCGCTGGCTGCGGTCGCCGATGCGGCAAGCGAAGCAAAACAGACCTCCATTTCCAGAACTACGGCCAGCAGGCGCGTATCCGGTGTCTCCATTCCTTCGCTTACGCCGGTGGCAGGCTTCCGCCTGACCAGTTCATTCGGAATGCGCGACCACCCCATCAGCGGTGGCCGCCGTGCCCACAAGGGCATAGATCTGGCCGCAGCTACAGGCACGCCGATTCATGCCGCGGCTGACGGCATCATCAGCAAGGCTCAGTGGTTCGGCGGATATGGCCTTTACGTATCGATCGAACATGGCGGAAGCATCCAGACTCGCTATGGCCATATGTCCCGGCTCAACGTGGCGGAAGGCCAACGCGTGAGCAAAGGCGACGTCATCGGCTTTGTCGGCACGACCGGCCGTTCGACCGGCCCGCACCTTCACTATGAAGTCCGCGTCAACGGTGAAGCAGTAAATCCGCTTCCGTATCTGCAGTCGAACCAGATCGCTCAGTCTGACAGCGAGCCTGACGCAAGTGGTGGTGAGGGCGGCCCGGAATAAGCCCGCAGGCCATCCTTTAGAGGCCACACTTCGTGGCCCGGCAACAAAAGATTTGGAGAGGAGTGCAAAAGGCGGCACATGTGGCCGCCTTTTGTTTTTGCCAGAGGCTTCGCGCCGCTTGCTATTGCATTTCCGCAGCGGCCACTTCGTCTCTCAACGCCTTGCGGTCGGGCTTGCCGATCATGGTCTTGGGCAGGCTGTCGCGCAGGACAACCCGATCCACGCGCTCATGTTTTCCGACTCTCTCGTTCAGCCAGTCCGTAAGCGCCCCTTCCGTATCCGTCGCCGCGGGTTTGAGCGTCACGAAGGCGCGTGGGGTTTCGCCCCGGTAGGCGTCGGGCACACCGATCACCAATGCTTCTTTCACTGAAGGGTTTTCCAACAGGACGGCCTCGACCTGGCTTGGAAAGACCTTGAAGCCGCCGACGGCGATCATATCCTTGCTGCGGTCGACAATGCGCACATAGCCGTCTTCATCGAGCATCGCGATGTCGCCCGTGCGCAACCAGCGCTGCCCATCCCTCTCGACAAAAGCCTGCGCCGCGGCATCGGGGCGCTGCCAGTAGCCCTGCATCACCTGGGGCCCGGAGATTGCAAGCTCGCCAGCCTCGCCGGTTCGCGCGTCCTGCATCGGATCGTCCTTGTCGAGCAGGCGCAAATGCGTCGCCGGCAGCGGATGACCGATCGTGCCCGGCCGTTCGTCTCCTTCGTAGGGATTGGTAGACACCACGCCGGAGGTTTCCGTCAGCCCGTAGCCTTCGACGAGTTTGGCGCCGGACCGTTCCTCGAATTGCTGTTTCACTTGCAGCGGAAGCGGCGCTCCTCCGGAAATGCAGGTGCGCAGGCTGGAAAAGTCCGTCTTCGGCAGATCGGGATGATCGAGCAGTGCCTGGTACATGGTCGGCACTCCGGGCATGGATGTCGCCCGGGTGCGCTCGATCGCTTTGAGGCACTGTCCGGCGTTAAAGCGCGGGAGCATGACGATGCAGCCGCCGTTGAGAATCGTCCGGTTGAGCACGGTGGCATTGGCAAAGACATGGAAGAAGGGCAGGACGCCCACAATCACGTCGCGCTCGAGCTTGTGCGGATCGATGGCCTGAATCTGGCGGGCATTGGCCGAAAGGTTCTGGTGGCTGAGCATCGCTCCTTTCGGCGTTCCGGTAGTGCCGCCGGTATATTGCAGCAGAGCCAGGTCGGCGAGCGGATCGATCTCGACGGGGCGCGGTTGCTCCCCGCTAAGGAAATCGGGCCATTCGACAATGTCCTGCGCCCTGGGTACCGGCGCGGTTTCACCGCGGCGGAACAGGCGATAAGCCAGCGACATGGCGAACGGCAGCATTTTCGCCATCCGGCCGACGACGAGCCTTTCGAGGGCGGAATTGCGCAGCACTTCCAAGGCGGTCGGCAAAAGCGCCTGCGCGTCGACCGTCACCATCAGCCGGGTTCCGGAATCGGCAACCTGGGCCTCAAGCTCTTCAGCCGTGTAGAGCGGCGAGAAATTGACCACGGTTGCTCCTGCCAGAAAGGCCCCGAAGCAGGCAGGTATGTAGATCGGTACATTGGGAAGAAACAGACCGATGCGATCGCCCTTGGCTACGCCCAGGGCCTGGAGGCCGGCGGCAAAGCCGCGCGCCTGCTCCAGCATTTCACGATAGCTGTAAATCCGGCCGTAGAAATCTGCGAGCGGGCGCTCCGGATAAGCGGCGGCGCTTGCCGCGAACAGCTCCGTCATCGACAGGGGAGGGAACTCCTGGGCCCAGGCACAGCAATGCGCATAGCGTTCGTGCCAGGGCTCCGGAAATCTCCTCTCTTCCATGCCGGCCTGTTTGAACCGTACCGCGCCCGAGGGCAAGCAGGAGCGGCAGCCGGCCTAGCCCTGTTCCTCGCTCTGGGCTTCCTCCGCTTCGGCGGCCCGCTTGGCCTGCAACCAAGCCTCCACTTCGGCTTCCTGGGCGGCTTCGCTGGCGGCCTTTGCCGCCGCTTCACGCTCGGCACGCAATTCCTCGATGAGCGCCTCACGGTCATCGCCCAGCCGCGTATCGTCGACGGCCTCGTCGACAAGCCCTGCCTTTTTCGCTGCCTTGGCGACGACGGCGTCGAGCTCCCGCTGCGAACAAAGGCCGAGAGTCACCGGATCCTTCGGCTGGATATTGGCGATGTTCCAGTGATTGCGTTCGCGAATGGCGGTGATCGTGTTCCGCGTGGTGCCGATCAGCTTGCTGATTTGCGCATCGGATATCTCCGGATGGCTGCGCAAAATCCAGGCAATGCCGTCAGGCTTGTCCTGGCGCTTGGATACGGGCGTATAGCGCGGCCCCTTGGTGCGGCTGACGGTGACCGGAGCCTTCTGCATCTTGAGCGCGTAATTGGAATCGTCCTGACCGCGTTCGATCTCGGTCATGGTCAGTTCGCCGGCGCGCACGGGATCACGGCCGGTATATTTGCTGCTGGCGAGATCGTCGGCCATCGCCTGCACTTCCAGGAGGTGCAAGCCGCAGAATTCGGCGATCTGCTCAAAGGTGAGCGATGTGTTGTCGACAAGCCAGGATGCCGTTGCATGCGGCATCAGCGGTGTGGGCTGAGTCACGGTGTTTCTCCGGCGGAAAATATAAGGGCCGCCCCTTTCCGGAGCGGCCTCGCGGTTACCCATGTAGGGCATGGCGCCGGCTTCGGCAAGCCGCGAGCCAATCACTCCATCGCCACGTAACCCGGCAAGGCGGCGACCCGGTCCAGCCAGGCTCCGACGGCTGGATAGTCCGGAAGCCTGAAGCCACCCGCTTCGCAGACGTGAGTATAAGCGTACAGGGAAACGTCGGCGAGCGTCGCATTCGCGCCCACGAACCAGTCCCGGCCGGCAAGATGGCCCTCCATCAGCGCCAGCGCCGCTTCGCCCGCAGCACGCTTTGCGGGAATCTGGTCGCGCTGAAACGCGCCGAGATTGGCTTCGCCCACGAAGAACAGCCAGAAACGCAGAGTCGCGATATTGGGTTCGTGGTTGTACTGCTCGAAGAACATCCAGCGCAGCATGTCCGCCCGCTCGAAACGCTCCGCCGGGATCAGCGGACTGTCCTCGGCAAGATACCAGCATGCGGCATTGCTTTCCGGCAGGAAGCGTTCACCGACCTGAAGCACGGGAATGCGGCCGTTACCGTTGACGTCGCGCAGGAATTCCGGGGTTCGCGTCTCGCCTTTCATGATGTCGTAACCCACACGCGCAAGCGGCAGATCGAGCAGCGCCGCAGTCAGGCGGATCTTGTAGCAATTGCCGCTGCGCGGATCCTCGTGGAGAGTAAGCTGCTCCATGACGTCACATTTCCAGTACAATCTTGCCGATATGCTCGCCGGCCTCCATGCGGGCGTGCGCTGCGGCAGCCTTGGCAAGCGGAAAGACCTGATCCATCACCGGGCGCAGCTCGCCGCTTTCCACCAACGGCCAGACATTGCCGGCGATTTCCTGCGCGACCAGTGCCTTGAACTCGTGCGAACGCGGCCGCAGTGTCGAGCCGGTCAGCGTATACCGGCGAGACATCACCACGGCCATGTTGATTTCCGCCTTTGCTCCACCCTGAACGGCAATGCTGACATGGCGGCCGTCTTCGGCCAGGCATTTGAGGTTGCGCGCGACATAATCGCCGGCGACCATATCGAGCACCAGCTGGACACCCTTGCCGCCGGTAATGCGCGTCACTTCCTCGACGAAATCGCTGGCCTTGTAGTCGATCGCATGGGCTGCGCCGATTTCGAGCGCCCTTTCGCATTTCTGCGGACTGCCGCAAGTCACGATCACGGTCAGGCCAAACAGCCGGCCGAGCATGCACGCCATCGTGCCGATGCCGCTGGTGCCGCCATGGACGAGAATGGTTTCGCCTTCCTTGGCCCAGCCGCGCTCGAAGACGTTGTGCCATACAGTAAAGAGCGTCTCCGGCAGCGCGGCTGCTTCAGCCAGTGGAAGCGTATCCGAAACCGGCAGGCAATGGTTGGCCTGCGCCAGGCAATATTCGGCATAGCCGCCACCCGTTACCAGAGCGCAGACCTTCTGGCCGATCAGCGCCTCGCCGACGCCATCGCCGACCGCCACCACTTCGCCCGCGATCTCCAGCCCCGGAATCGGCGAGGCGCCCGGCGGCGGCGGATAGTTACCCTGCCTCTGCGCGACATCGGGCCGATTCACGCCGGCAAAGGCGACCCGGATCAGCACTTCGCCATGCCCAGGGGCCGGCACAGCGATTCTTTCGGGGCGAAGCACTTGCGGCCCTCCGGGCCGATCGAAACCCACGGCTGTCATGAATTCGGGCAGGTTTGCAGTCATTTCTCCCCCGTCGCGGCAAATATGCGCATGTGGGAACTAAACTTCGAACCAGTTGACAGCAAGCGCAGAGCGTCCGATGCTGCAGTGCAATGGACGATGATGATCGACCGAAACCGCGCGGCGATGCCGCCAGCCTGCTCGCCGGCGAAAGCCTCGACAGCTATTCGCTGGACGAACTCGATGCCCGCGTCGAGCTGCTCGAAGCCGAGATCGATCGCGTGACCACGCACCGCGCACAGGCCTCATCGCATCGGCTGGCCGCGGAAGCGCTGTTTAAGCCGAAAGCGTCGTGACGATACGCCTTGCAGCCTCCCCTCGCCCAGGCGCCGTACGGCCGGCGTTCAGCGAAGATATGTTAAAGGTATTACTCCACATTGTCCGCAATGCGGGCAGTCATATCCCCCAGTGAAAGAGCGTTAGATGCCCAGTTTCGCACAAAGCCTTGAAAAGACGCTACATTCGGCGCTTTCGCATGCGTCCGAGCGCAACCATGAATATGCGACGCTGGAACATCTCCTGCTCGCGCTGATTGACGATCAGGATGCAGCTCAGGTGATGCAGGCTTGCGGCGTGGATCTTGGCGACCTGGGCGACGTTGTCCGCCAGTATCTCGATCAGGAATACCAGTCGCTCAAGACCGAAGACAAGGGCGACCCGGCACCCACCGCCGGCTTCCAGCGCGTGATCCAGCGCGCGATTCTGCATGTCCAATCCTCGGGCAAGGACACGGTCACCGGCGCGAATGTGCTGGTCGCCCTGTTTTCCGAACGCGACAGCTACGCGGTCTATTTCCTGC
>JAGREL010000308.1 GCA_020446575.1 Novosphingobium sp.
AAGGGCATGGGCGGGGCGATGGACCTTGTCGCGGGCGTCAAGAAGATCATCGTCGTGATGGAACACACTTCCAAGAACGGCGATCCCAAGTTCATCCCCGAATGCACCCTGCCGCTCACCGCCAGGAACGTGGTCGACTTGATCATTACCGATCTTGCCGTCTTCCAGCGGGAAGACCACAATTCGCCTTTCCGACTCGTCCAACTCGCTGATCCCGTTCGCACGGGATCAGAAACTCAGCACCAAATTGAGCCGTAGCCGGTCGAGCCAGTCGGCTCCGGTCATCGCCTGCAGTGCGGACCGCTGAGCGCGGTAGTGGTAGAGCGTCGCGTTGAGAACGGCGTGCCGGCGCAGAGCGTAGTCGATCGAGAAGGCGTGCAGCAGATAGTCGGTCGATAGTGCGAGATTGTCGTGCGAAAATGTGGCCAGCACCGCGTCGGCATCGGCCGCCAGATAGCTGTAGGCGAAATGCCAGTCCCCGCGATCGACGGTCTGCCCGATTTCCGCCATGATGCCGATCCCCTGATCCTCGCCATTCGCCGCACCGCGATTGATAACGTAATCAGCGGTGAGGGTGACCGGCCAGCGCGGCGACAACCCCGACCATTTCGCCGAGGCGAGAACGTCGACAAGATCGAAATCGGATAGGTAGTGCCCATCGGGCCCCCGCAGATTTCCGCGAAAATCGCCGATGTCGGCGCCAGCGATGCTGCCGATCGTGTAGTCGTAATACGCCGCCGCGAGCATCAGTCCGAGATTGGCGGAGGGAGTGGCGGTGAATGCGGTCTGCACGCCCCACATGTCGCTGTCGGCGGCGAGAGCGGCTTCGTCAATCAGGAAGTAGAGGCCCCTGAGTTCAAGAGTCGAACTGCTGCCGAGCGGCACCTTGACCAGCGCCGAGGCGCCTTGCGGATTGACGTCATCGTCCCAGACCAGATCGGTCTTGCGGAATATTTGCGGTATCTTCCCCAGGCTCAGCTTGCCGGCTCCAAGGTTGGCCGTGACGTAGGCGCGGTCGAGGCTGACTGTGAGGTCGTCGGCAAAATTGCTGAGGGTGACATCGGCGGTGTTCGGATCGTCGGGATCGCCGGTGACAATTCGCGCACCGACGGTGAAGACATCGTTTACCGCATAGGTCGCTGCCAGCCGCGCCCGCATCACGCCGCGGGCGCGATTTCGGGCTCCCCGGTCAGACCAGTTCTGTTCGTATCGCATCCGGAGATCGCCGGAGACGTCGAGTCCATCAATTGCGAAGCTTGGGGCGGTTTCCGGTGCCACAGCCAATCGCACGTCGGCCGGCTCCGCGTGGTTGTCGGTCGCGGCAGGCAAACGGGTGTTTTCGGCGTTTGCCTGCGACGCACTGCCGGGAAGGTATCCGGCAAGCTGTGCCTTTTGCTGTTCGACCTGCGCTTCCAGCTCGGCAATGCGCTGGGACTGTTCGATGATCGCGCGTTCAAGGTCGGCGATCCGCTCCTCGGCTGTCCTGGCCAGGGCCTGGGGAGATTGGCAGAGGATGGCGGCGAGCAGCAGCGGCAGGCGGCCGAAGCGCCATTGCGATTTGGGCATGACATTTTCCTGATTCGAGGAAGATGAGGCACCCTAATGGGCGAGTTTGCCGACGCCTTGCCCAATCGGGCCAGACTGTTCCGGTCGTGGGCCACCTATGGCTGCCTGAAGGGAAGGATGGCCTTTGAACTCCGCAATTTGGCCCGATCCATTCAGCGGCGGGCGGAGGTTCGGGCAAAATGGCGGAATGATCACTTTCAGATCGTTTGACGCGCCATGACGCTTCGAAAGACGGCGTTGCGGTTTCATCGCTGGCTCAGTCTCTCCGCGATGGCGTTCTGGCTGATCCAGGCACTGACCGGCGTGCTCATCGTCTTCCATTGGGAGATCGATGACGCACTGCTTTCCGGCGAGCGCACCGCGATCGACCTTGTCGCGATCGAAAAGCGGATCGAGGCGCTGACGCCGCCAGGATCGGGGCGTTCGGTCGGCTCGGTCTGGGAAAGCGGCGGGTCGCCAGACCGTTTCGACCTTTATCTCGACGAGCCGGACGGATCGTCGGTGATCCGGATCGACGGCGCGGGCGAGATACTGCGGACCCGCACCGACGGAGAGATGTTCGTTGACGGCGGCTGGATCGATACGCTTGTCCTGCTGCACCACAACCTGCTGTCAGGGGACGTCGGAAGCTGGATCGTCGGCATCAGCGGTTTGCTGCTGCTCTCCAATCTCATTGCTGGCTTGACTCTCGCCTGGCCACGTCGTGGCGGATGGCGCCGCGCGCTTGTCCCGCCCGCTGGCATGGCAAGCGGAGCAGCCGGCGCCTATGCCTGGCACCGTGCGCTGGGCCTGTGGGTAGTGGTGCCAGCGTTTCTTACCGTTTCGGCCGCCGTTTTGCTCGTCTTTGCCGGAACAACGGAGGCGATCGTCCGTCCCCCGCCGGTTGCCGCGCCATCGGAGAGCGTCGAAGGCGGGAAGGAAATCGGCTTTGCCGCTGCGGTTTCAGCCGCGCTGCGCTCTTTTCCGGGATCGCGTGTTTCCGGAATCAATCTGCCCGCCGATGACATGGCATTTTACAAGATCCGGCTTCTCCAGCCCGGCGAGTCCCGGCGGATATACGGCACTACCACGGTTTTCGTGCGTGCGGCCGATGGGCAGATCGTGGCCGGATCCGACGCACTCAACGATGGTCCGCGCCGCAGCTTCGTCGATGGCCTGTTCCCGTTCCATACCGGAGAAATGGGAGGAACGATCGGTCGCATAGCGGTCATGGCGATCGGTATCTGGCTCATTGCCATAATTGTTTTGGGCTTCCTGCTCTGGCGGCGTCGCTCAGGGCGATGAAACCGATCAACGGATTTGCCGGGTTGGCCCGTTGGCTGTCCCTTTGCACGGTATTCGTCATGGGCGGGATCGAGGCACGGGCCGAGGATGCGCCGGTCGATGAACCGGAAAGTGTCGAAATCGCCGTCGCCTATACGGCGGATGTCTGGTCCAATCTGGCCGGTGGCGCACGCCGTGGTGTGCGGTATCTCGACAATCTCGATCTCCTGCTCGACATTGAAGGCGGTGGCGCCTTCGGTCTGCCGGGCGTTCAGTTCCACGCTCACATTCTTTACAACAATGGCCAAAGTTTCTCCGATCTCGTCGGAGACGCGCAGGTCGTGAGCAATATCGAAACGCAGATCGAGGCGATCAGGCTCTTCGAGGCCTGGGCCGACATTCCGATTGGTGGTGGAGGCTCTCTTCGGTTCGGTCTCTACGACCTCAATTCGGAATTCGATGCTGTCGATGCCGGGGCGCTGTTTCTCAACAGTTCGCACGGGATCGGCGCCGAATTCGCCTCGTCGGGACAGAATGGGCCTTCAATCTTCCCGGTCACGTCGCTGGCTCTGCGTCTCCAGCGAACGATTACGCCGCAATGGACTGTCAGGGCCGCCATTCTCGACGCAGTGCCGGGCGATCCAAACTATCCCAAGAGGACTGCGATCAAGCTGTCCGACGAGCAAGGCGCCCTGCTGATCGCAGAGATCGAGCGTCAATCGGGCGGGACGAGATTCGTTGCAGGACATTGGTTCTATACGCGCGATCAGGCGCGGTTCGATGCGGCCGGAGTCGCGCCGTCCCGGGGTGGCTATGCCCTGCTCGAACGGCGCCTGGCGGGTGACGAAGACGGCACCGAAGGCGAGCTGCGCGGCTTTGCGCGCGCGGGTTTCGCCGACCGGAGGACCAGTCCCGTTGCCGCCTATTTCGGTGCCGGCCTGAACTGGTCGCAGCCCTTCATGTTTGAGCGTGAGCACGCGCTTGGTCTGGCCGTGGCGTGGGCGGAATTCGGCCGGCCTTATCGGCGTGAGACTTTGGCAAAGCAACGTGAAGTGAATGTCGAACTCACGTACCGGCATTCACTGTCCGACTATGTAACGGTTCAGCCCGACATCCAGCTGATATTCTCCCCGGCCGGTGATCCTTCGCTCGACACGGCAATTGCGGCCGGACTGCGCGTCGTTCTTGAACTATAGATGCCGATTAACCTGCAGTGCACATAACAAATGGCCCGGCAGAGCAGGCAGCTGACCCATTACACGTTGTGGGCCGCCTTTGCCTCGCGTAGCCCTGCAAGGAAAATCGGGAGAGGCAAATCTTATTCGCCTTACAGGGGGGAAACCATGACCATGGCTCATGACCGTATCAAGACTCTCAGAAACAACCTTCTGGCAGGAGCGGTCGCGCTTCTTCCCGCTACAGCGGCCTTCGCCCAGGACGGTGCATCGGCACAATCTTCCACTCCCAACAAGACCGTTGAAACGCAGGTCGATGGCGAGAACGTCATCATCGTGACCGCCGCGCGTTACGTGCCGTCCGATGAAGGCGAAACGGCGACGAAATCGGACATTCCGCTGATCGAAACGCCGCAATCCGTATCGGTCGTCACCCGCGACCAGATCGATCTGCTCAATTTCATCGATGCCCAGCAAGCGGTTCGCTACGTCGCAGGCGTCTCGGGCGAAAATTACGGTCCGGACCTGCGCTTCGATTTCATCCAGGTGCGCGGCTTCACGCCGAAGCAGTTCATCGACGGTCTGGCCACGCCGGTTACGACGACCATCTTTTCCAACGGCGTCGATCTCTATGCTTTCGAATCCCTGGACATTCTCAAGGGGCCGGCATCCGTCCTTTACGGCAGCTCGCCTCCCGGCGGTCTCTACAACCAGCGGAGCCGGCGTCCGAGTTCTGAATTCGGCGGCGAGATCTCCCTCAAATACGGCGAGGACGACTACAAGCAGCTCGCCATGACCGCCACCGGCCCGGGCAGCGACCTTTTCGACGGGCGCTTGACAGTGCTGGCTCGTGATCGCGGTGCCGAGCGAGACGGCGTTAATGCCGAACGAGTCCTTTTTGCGCCCTCCGTCACCGCGCATCTGGGGCCGTACACGGATTTCACCGCGCTCTTCTATTACCAGTATGACAAGGTCGAAGGCGATACCAACGGCTTCCTGCCGGCAGTTGGCACATTGCTGCCGAACCCGCTCGGCCAAATCAGTCGCGGCACCAATCTGGGTGAGCCGGACTATAACTTCTACAGGCGCAACCAATATGGGGTCGGCTTCGACTTTTCACACGACTTCTCCGACCAGTTCGGCCTGGACGTGAATTTCAAATATTCCGAATATGACGAGTACCAGCAGGTCATTTACGGCTCTGGTCTGGACGTGGATAACCGCACGGTCTTCCGCTCAAGTTTCCCTTACGAGGAAGATGTCTCGAGCCTTGCAATCGACGGTCGCTTGCATGGCGATTTCGCCACTGGCGCTATCGAGCACAAGTTCCTTGTCGGCATCGATTACCGCGATGTTGAGAACTTCGCCGCCTATGGCTTCGGATTCGCAGCCCCCTTCGTCAACACGATCGACCTTTTCGATCCGCAATATGGGCAGGGTGCACCTTATCCCACGCCCGAGATCAACACCCTGTATAATGACCAGACTCTGAAACAGACGGGCGTTTATGCGCAGGACCAACTGCGGTTCGGCAATTTCTATCTGATGCTGAGCGGCCGTTATGACTGGGTCGACATTGACTATCGTTCACCTTTCGTTCCGGTTGCTACGCCCGGACCGGTGCTGAGTGAAAAGCAGCACAAATTCACTTATCGCATCGGTGCAAACTACGTAACCGACAGCGGTATCGCGCCTTACGTAAGCTATGCGACCTCTTTCGAGCCCGTGCTGGGTGCGGACTCGGTGACCGGCAATCCGTTCAACCCCACCGAGGGCGAACAGATCGAAGCCGGCATCAAGTTCGATGGCAGGGCGTTCGGCGACGATGTCAAATTGTTCGCCACTGCCGCGGCCTTCAAGATCAATCAGAATAACGTGGTCTCGACAGGAGGCGGGCCGCTGCCCGTTTTCGGCACGCAGAGCGGCAAGGTCGAGGTCTATGGCGGTGAGTTCGAATTCGTTGCGCGAATTCGCGATCAGCTCTCGATCAACGGCTCCTACAGCTACACTCACAGCGAGATCAAGGAGAGCAACACCGCGGAGGAGATCGGCGAGGAATTGCCGGTTACACCCAAGCACAAGGTGTCGCTGTTCGCAGACTACACCTTCCAGCGCGGTTCTCTTGGTGGGCTCGGGTTCGGTTTTGGCGGACGTTATGTAAGCACCAGTGCCGGCAGCCTGCCGGGCTTCTTCAACCCGGTAGTGCTATACAGCGATGATCCGGTGCTGTTCGATGCCATCATCCACTACGACACGCCCGGCTGGCGCTTCGCTGTCAATGGCTCGAACATTTTCGACAAGCGCTACGTCGCTCGCTGCGCAAGCTTTTCGAACTGCAACTTCGGTGCAGGACGTCAGGTGATTGGAACAGTCACCAAGAAGTTCTGATCTTCCTGAAGTGAACTCCAGGAATGGCGGGCTCAACGGCCCGCCGTTTTTGTTGAGTCAGTCATCCTTCGCCCTGGCCAGATAGGCTGCAGCGCTGGTCGGGCCGCTGGCGAAGGTATCGCTGTGCTCGGCGATCATCGACCGGAAGGTGAAGAAGAAATCCGGGCCCGAAGGCAGGCCGAGCCGGTCCCACGCCGCATTGAGAGCCTCGCGCTTGTCGTCGGGCGTGTGTGCCGGCTGGATCAGCATGAAATCCCATCCGGCGCCGTCCTGATGAACATAGAGCTGGCGCGGCGGCAGTCCGGCCAGGCGATTGGCTTCATCGTAGCTGGCGATCGCTTCGAGGAATTCGCGGTGCTTGCCTGGCGCGATCCGGTAGATCTCGACCAGCACGTTCTGCGGCTCAGGCGCCGGCGTTTCCTCTTGCGCCGACGCAGCGGAGGAGACGGCAAGGCAGGCGGCGGCAATCGTCCATCTCATGGCTGTTCCTTCTCGGCGATCGGGGATGCACAGGGATCGGGCGTGCCCGGTGGGCGGTCGTCGCAATACCAGTGCCGGGCGAGCGGCTTCCGGTCGGGCCAGAGTTCGTCCATCGTTTCTCCGTCGCGCAGACGCCCGGCCTGCATCACCGCGTCGATAGCCAGCGTATTGCGAATGTCGGCCAGCGGATTGCGGTCGAGGATGACGAGATCGGCGACCTTGCCCGGCTCCAGGCTGCCGAAATCGGCATCGCGGCCGATCACCCGCGCCGAACCGATTGTCGCGGCGTGCAGGACTTCGGCGGGCGTCATGCCGCCGATGACGTGCGCTTCCATTTCCCAGTGAAAGCCGAGCCCCGGCACCTCGCCATGTGAACCTATGCCGACGAGGCCGCCTCGCCGGACCAGCTTGGCGGCGCTGTCTGCTACCAGCGGGAAGAAATAGTCTTCGAGCGGCCGGTAGGTGCGGTTGCGCATCTTCATATCGACGACGAAGCGGGGCGCGAAGCGATTGAGCTTTGGATCGTCGGCTGGCGCATCGCGGACGATGAAATAGTCCTGCCCCTGCGGCCCGCCGTTTCCGATCTGCAGCGTGGTCGTGTAGCCCACGCCCGATTGCGCCATCAGCGTCAACACATCGTCGCGCAGCGGTTCGGCCGGCAGGGCATGTTCGTTGCCGGCATATCCGTCGATGATCTGGGTAAGGTCGAGCTTCATCGCCAGCGCGCCCTCGGTCGTCGGTTGCAGCCCCACCTCGCGGGTGGCTTGCGCGATCCACTGGCGCACGCGGCGATTGCCGCTGCGGTACATCTTGATGTTGCCCAGGCGGTAATGATCGCGATAGCGGCGCAGCACCGCCTTCACCTGGTCGTAGGAACCGAACTCGTTGAAGGAGAAGATTGCCGTTCCGGTTGAAGGGATGCGCGAGCCCACCATCAGCCCCGCTTCGACCGCGTCCTGATAAGCGAGCATGTCGATCGTGAGCGTGGAAGGATCGAACGCGGTCGTCACACCGTAGGCAAGATTGGCGAGCGGCCCCCAGCTCTCGAAATCGAGCACCTGCCGCCGCACGTCGGCGACATGGTCGTGCGTCTCGATGAAGCCGGGAACGATCCATTTGCCGCCGACATCGCGGATTGTCGCGCCTGCGGGAATGGACACGCTGCCGCGCTGGCCTACTGCGGCGATGCGGCCGTCGGTCACGAGAATATCGGCATCGGCGATCCGCTCGTCGCCCTTCATCGTCAGGATCGTCGCGCCGCGCAGGACAATGCTGCCCGGTGCGACAATGGTCCTCGGCATTTCGACCTTCGCAGCATAGCTCTCACCGGCGACATCCGGCGCATCGCCCGTCTTGCCCAGGCCCAGCGCGATCCCGGCGCGGGGGCGCTGGTACCATGTCGAACCGACTGCCCAGCCGATCGTGTCGCCATTGCCGGACCAGGCGAGGAAGTCGGCGCCGACATCGGTCAGTTTCCGTCGGCGCAATTCCGGATCGGCGAGATCGATACTCGCGCCCTTTTTCGGCAACTCGATCAGGTAAAGCTGCTGCGCGATCTGGACGAGCGCTTCTTGCCCGTCAGGGCTGATACGGATGTCGTCGGCTTGCGCGCGCCCTTCGGCGAAATACCAGCCGGGGCCAGTGACGCCGACGATCTTCGCAGGCTCGCCACCGGCCAGTGGAACACTGTAAACGCCGTCCGCGAAATTGAGGAACACGACCGAGCCGTCCGGTCCGAAATGCGGTGTGCCGCCGATTGATCCCTTGGCAAGAATGCGCGCACTGCCGCCGCCTGCGGGTATCGCGACCAGTTCAGCTTCGCGCGTCGCGCCGTATTCCATGTAGCTGTGCATGCGCACGTCGTTGCTTGAACGCAGTGTCAGAACCGTCTTTCCGTCGGGCGTGAATACCGGGCTGGTGTAGAACGCCGGAACCGTGGTGAGCCTGCGCTCCGCCCCGCCGGCAGGATCGGCGACCCAGACATGACCGGCATCCCTCGCTGTCCAGCGCACGAAGGCAAGTGTGTGGCCGTCTGGCGACCAGCCCGGCTGGAATCCGGCGCCAAGCCTGCGGGGGTCGGTTCCTTCGGTCAGCGGCATGACGTAGATCGAACCGAGCGCGGAGAAGGCCAGTTCGCGCCCGTCTGGTGAAGGAACGGGGTTCTGGATCAACCGGGCCTGCACCGGAC
Organism: Novosphingobium sp.; assembly: GCA_020446575.1. GTDB lineage: Bacteria > Pseudomonadota > Alphaproteobacteria > Sphingomonadales > Sphingomonadaceae > Novosphingobium. The sequence goes on from JAGREL010000308.1 coordinate 9,061, forward strand.
CGGTTTCCGCTCCGATGCTCTGGCGCGTCGAGGGACCGATCCCGATCCTGGTTCTTACCTCGAAGGGGATGATCGTTCGCCGTCCGCTGGCGATATCGATCCTGACAAGCTTTCCGTCGAGATTGGCAAGCAGCGCCTTGCCATCCGGGGTGAAGACGTGCCGGGGCAGAAGGTCGCGCCACGGAGCTGCCTGAAGCTGGTCGTGCTGTACCGGATAGGCCAGCCAGCGCGCCTCGCCAGTTTCGAGATCCAGCAGGCGAAGACCGGTTTTGCCCCGGTCTCGCGCGCCGTAGACGAGTAGCCGACCATTGGGGGAAATCGCCGGGCGGAAGGCAGTGCCGAGCACGAGATCGGGGCGGGGGCTGCGCGGAGCGGAAACAAGCGTTTCCTCCTCGTCGGTTGCCAGATCGCGGCGCACGATCGTCCATTCCGGCACATTGTCGCCGTGGTCGCCGCCGACATTGCGAGCGAAATAGAGGAACTTGCCGTCCGGCGAAGGGAACGCGCCGACCGTGCTTTGCCATGCTTCGCGAGGCTGGTTCGGCGCGGTCTTGATTGGCGCGACCAGTTCGCCCTTGCCGGTCCGGGCATCGAAGCGCCACATTTCGAAAGCCACGCGGTCGCTGTGGAAGCGCGAAGCGAAGATCGCCTTGCCGTCGCTGCTCCAGGCAGGCGAAGTGAAGACGGTGTTGCCGTCATAAAGCGTGAGCTGCCGTGGCGAAGAACCGTTGGCATCGGCGATCCAGATATTTTCCGCGCCAGAGCGGTCGCTGACATAGGCGATGTGTTTGCCATCCGGCGAAAAGATAGGCTGGGATTCGAAGGCCATGCCGGTCAGGATCGGCCGTGCCTTCCCGCCTGCGCTGTCCAGAAGGTAGAGATCTCCGAGCAGCTCGAAAACGATCCTGCGGCCGTCGGGGGAAATGTCGGGAGAAAGCCAGGTACCCTCGCGCACGTCTATGGCGACGCTGCGAGCCGGCTCCATCGGCAGCGTCTGACCGCGCTCTGCCATTGGCTCGGCAGGCTGGACGGCAGCCTGCTCCGGAACCTCTCTTGCAGGGATATCGCCTTCATGCGCTACCGCGTGGGTGGACGCGACCAGCACGAGCGCGGATATGGCACCAGCGAGCCTCACCGATAGCCCGGGGGCAGGGGATCGTTGCGGCGACCGGGATGATAGCGGTCGCGCAGAAGCGTCTGCCGCGTCTCGAGCGAAATCTCGCGACCGCCGATGATGACGTGGGCAGGCGCGCTCGAGGGTTCGAGCGGGTCGCCGTCCCAGATCACCAGATCGGCCTGCGCCCCCGGTGCAAGTGCCGGCGTGCTTGCCCCTGTCCAGATCCGAGCCGGCGCGGTCGTGATTGCCTGCAGCGCATCGCTGTAGGGCAGGCCGTTGGCGACGGCGATCCCGGCGCCTTCGCGCAGCGCGGGCCCGACGTCCCAGGACAGGTAGATGCCTTGTCCGGAGACCATGAAAGCTATCGGTACGCCGGCTTTCGCGAGAAGGGCGGCATTGTCGCGCCGCGCGCCCACGACGGCGTAGCTGAACGGCAATTCGTCGAGCGGATCGAGAATGACGGCGATGCCGCGGGCGGCCAGCAGGTCCGCCGCGCGCCAGGCTTCGGCGCCGCCGATGATCACGACGCGGATCCCGTAATCGGCGGCGATCGCGGCGGCCTGGCGGATGTCGGCCTCGCGGTTCACGGCGATCGCGAGCGGCATGCGCCCGGCAACGACCGGCTGCAACGCAGCGATGTCCACGGGATTGAGCAGATCGTCGCGAGGGGCATTGCCCGTCCCTGCAGGCCTTTTAGCCTCGTCGAGCGCATTGCGGATCAGCGTCCAGACGGCGCCGCGCGATCCACCCGCCTCCTTGCCGTCGCCCGAAGCGAACATCGCCGCCCGCGCCTTCCTGACCGGATCGGGCCCCGGATCGAGATGGAGCAGCGCCCCCGTTCCCGCGAAAACACCGTTGCCAGCGTTCGGGAAGATCATGGCGCGCGAAACGCCCTGCGCGCGTGCTTCCTGGATGGTCAGTGCATTGGGATCGACGGCGCGCGATACGTCGAACGCGGCGCCGAGCGGACCTGACGTGACACCACGGTCGTCGGTATCGGGCGCGCCTCCGAGGCCGACCAGACCGATCTGCGTTGCCGCTGCGAACAGCGTCGAGGTCACCGGCTGTCCGCCGGCATCGATTGTCCGCGCTCCAGCGGGCGCGGCACCGCCCGAGGCGATGGATTCGACCTTGCCACCGGAAATCACGATGGTGACTCCTGCTTCGTCGCGAGTGCCGTCGATCAGTCGGGCATTGGTGATGGCAATCGTCTGGGCCCAGGCCGGCGCGGAAAGCAGCGCAAGCAGAAGGAGTAGGAGCAACCTCACCGGATGCCCTCCCGTTGCGGACGTCCAAGCTCGAAATCCGGCACCGGCTGACGTGAGGGGTCGCTGCGGTCGAAAGCAATGGCGCCGTCAATGATGACCTGATCGGGCTTGCTGTAGATGCTGAACGGGTCACCCGACCAGATCACCAGATCGGCATTCATACCGGTCGCGATCGTGCCGATGCGGTCGCCGAGCCCAAGCGCGCGCGCGGCATTGGACGTGATCCAGCGGATGGCGCGCTTCGGCGGAATATCCAGCCCCGCGCGCCGTCCCGCTGCAGCCGCTCTTGCGGCGTCGAGATTGAGCAGGCCGCCGACGACCGGGATGTCCGAGTGCATGATTGCGCAACCGCCAGCCGCGTCGACAAAGGCGGCGTTCTCCGGGATTGCATCCTCGGCTTCGCGCTTGAAGCCCCACCAGTCGGGCCAGACCGCTGCACAGACACCTTCCTCGGCAAGCAAGGGCGCGATCTTGTAGGCTTCGGCGGCATGATGGACGGCGGCTATCCTGACGCCGAACTCCTTGAGCGCCGAAATCCAGTTCGCAATATCCTCCGCCCGATAGCAATGCAGATGGACCGGCAGTTCGCCCCGGATCGCGCCGATCAGCGTCGCGTTGCGCGGATCCCACCGCCCGTGGCCGCGTCCGTCCCGGTCTTCGTGCTCATCCTCGTCGTCTTCTTCCATGCGGTGCCGGGCTTCGTGGAAGGCGCGCCTGATCCCGGCGATCTGGCCCTGGCGGCTGGTCGGGAAACTGCTGTCGTTTACAGAATTGCTGCCACAGGCCATTTTGAGGCCCTGCGGCGCGCCGGGAAACCGCATCTGCGCGAGAGTGACGGCGGGAATGGGATGCACCACGACCGAACGGCCGCCGATCAGCACACTCGAACCCGGCAATATCTGCAGCGTGGTCACGCCGCTCGCCAACGCTCGCGAAAATGCCGGATCGGCGGGACGCACGGCGTGTTCGATCCAGGTGTCGGCAACATTGAAGCTGCTGGTTTCCGTTACGTCGGAGTTTTCCAGCTCGGCCGCTGTCTGCGGCAGCAGGAAAGTACCGTAATGGGTATGGATGTCGATCAGGCCGGGGGTAATCCAGCGCCCCGAGGCATCGATGCGCACGGCATTGCGCTGGTCGCGGATTTCACCGACGGCGGCGATCTTGCCGTCCCGGATCAGAATGTCGCCGACTGTCTTGCCGCCGGCACCGTCGAGGATTGTGGCACCTGCCAGGATCATATCGTGGCGCGCAAGCGGCCGATACTCGCTCGGCGGCGCGTCTGGTGTGGGTTGGGGCCGCGCGAACGCAGTCTGGCAGGCAGCAGCGAACAGCAGTGCTGCGAAGGCGATATGTCGAACGCCCCTGTTCATTCGCGGGCCCGCGCCTCCATCCATTCCGCCAGCCGCCGGTCGTCCAGTCCGGCGACGATTTCCCTGAAGATCGGGCGAGGCTCATCCTGGCCGAGCTTGAAGGTCGGGCTTACGTCGCGCACATGCGCGCGGAACGCAATGATCTGCGCGATCATACCGTCATACCGATCCTTCAGCAGCGCGGGATTCCAGCGATCTCCGCCCGATCCTTCCATATGATCGAGCAGCCTGTCCACCGCCTCTGGCGTCTCCTCCTCGACGAATTCGATTTCGACGGTGAACCGCACAGCGGCATAGTTCCAGGTCGGCCCCCAATTGGGCTCGGAGACCAATTGCGGGGAGATGTAGCCCGCTGGTCCCTGAAACAGGATCAATGCATTGGAATTGGCCTGTAGATCCGGGACAATCAGGTTGCGCCGCCCGCAATGGCCGAGCAGCGATGCGATCATCCCGTCCTCGGCGGGTTCGGCGAGCAGTGGCAGCAGCGTTGCGTTGAACTCTCGCGTGACGATCCAGGCGAGCGGATATGTCTCGACCAAGGTCGCTATGTCTTCCGGCGGACACTGGTCGAACGGAGGGAACATTGCGCCCTTATATCATGCTCAGGGTTCGGCGCAGCCACAAGGCCTGATCTGCCAGGGCTTGCTGGGCGAGAGGCGCGATGGACATGGCTTCGAGGAAGCTGTGGGTCGCGCGGTGATAGACAACCGCCTTGACGGAAACCCCGGCTGACGCAAGCTTCTCCGCAAGTTCCTGATTGCAGTCCGCGAGAATGTCGCATTCGGCTATGGCAATGAAAGCAGGCGGCAGACCATGAAGGTCGGCGTGAAGCGGCGCCACCAATGGATCCGCGAGCTGTGCCGGGTCGCTCACATAGTTGGCCCAGAAGGCGTCCATCTCGGGGACTTCGAGACAATACGCCGGGCCGCCATAGCGTTCGTAGCTGCCTTTCGGTTCCGGTGCGAACGCGCCGTAGTTCAGGATCATGGCCTGAAGCGGTACATGGCCCAGTTCGCGCAGCTTCAGGCACGCCGCTACCGCGAGATTGGCGCCGGCGGAATCGCCCCCTACAGCCAGCCGGCTTTCGTCGATAGAGAGTTCCTCCGCATGCTCGCGGATCCACAGCAATGCTGCCACAACTTCGTCGAGCGCCACCGGGAACTTCGCTTCGGGCGAAAGGCTGTAGTCGATGCCGATCACCGCGATTCCGGCTCTGGCGGCATATTCGCGCATCAGCCGGTCGTGGGTGTCGATGCTGAACAGGGCCCAGCCGCCGCCGTGAATGTAGAGCATGGCCGGAAGGCCGGCGGCATCGACGGGCCGGTGGAGCCGCATACTCACGCCGCCGATATCGAAATCAAGGGTTTCGGCCATTTCCGGGCCGCCCTTGCGCCATGGTTCCCGGATCTGTTCGGCGATTTCCCGGCGTCTGGCCGGGGTCACTTCGTCGGAGTTCGGATATGCAGCGTAGCCTGCATTGATGTTGTCGACGAAGAAACGGATGTGCGGGTCGACATCGTCCAGCATTTCGTTGGGTTCTGCGTTCGACATTGAAGTTCCTATTGTTCGCCATTCGATACCGATGCGTCCGGCGAGCTTGCTCTAGACAGGGCGTCGATTGGGCACGCGCTAAAGCGGGTCAATCATCCATCAGAAAGGGCCGCCCGATCATGCCGGAGCTTGCATTGGGAAGGCGTTTGGCCCCATTTATGGTGCAACCGCTAAACTATTTGGAAAGGGCCATGAAGCACAGTTTCGAGGTTCTCGGCATTGACCGGCCGGTTGTTGCTCTGAATGACGAGTACCCGGCGGGTTTCACCGACCCGATGCACAGCCACGATCACGTGCAGATTCTCTACGCTTCCGCGGGAGTCATGTCGGTCACGACGCGCGACACCAGTTTCGTGATACCGCCGCAAAGGGCGGTCTGGTTGCCGGCGGGAATCGAGCACGAAGTGTCTTGCCGGGGCCCGGTATCGCTGCGCACGCTCTATTTCCGTAACAGCGAAGCCGACGGGAAGGACACCTGCCGGGTCTTCGAAGTATCGAACTTCCTGAAGGCCCTGATCCTGGAAGTAGCGAGCTTTGAACCGCTTTACGATGTCGGCGGCAGGGAAGGCGAGATCGTCCGCTTGCTGCTCGCCGAGATCGGCCGCATGCCGAACGCCCCCTATTGCGTGACCATGCCGCAGGATCGCCGCTTGCTGCGCGTGTGTCAGGAGATCATCGCCGATCCGTCCGATCCGCGCGATATAGATGACTGGGCGCGGCTCGCCGCGATGGGGCGGCGGACATTCACAAGAACGTTTAAACAGGAAACGGGTATGGGCCTTGCCGTCTGGCGGCAGCAGGTCAGACTGATGGAAGCGCTTTCCCTGCTTGCCTCCGGTGAGTCCGTCACTCGTGTCGCCTACGAAGTCGGGTACGACAGCCCAAGCGGTTTCAGCGCCATGTTCCGCCGGGCGTTTGGCGTTCCGCCCAGTCAGTATCTCGTCAACTGAGTGTAGCCGACCCGGCAGCTCCGGGCGAAGTGGCGAGTTGCCGAAGCCGCGAGCCGCCAAGGCCATTCGACGAGTGCAACAGCGGTCTCGGTATCTGCACCCGGGCCGAATTCGTCAGTCTATTGCTGGCCTCTCAGATGAAGAATCTCGCTATGCATCTGTTCGAATGCATAGGCCTGATTGCCGCCCATATGTTCGACCCGGTTCATTGACAGCTTGGTGTGGCGGATAACGTAATTGGTTCGCGACGCGAGCAGGCGGGCGAGGCGGTCTACTTCGGCATCAAGCTGATCGTCTGCGACAACGCGGATGCCGGCCCCCATGGCGACCAAATCCTTTACCGGCACAAGATCGCCGGTCCAGGTGAAATAGCGCATCGCCTGTTCGGACATCATCCGCCGGACAATCCCGGCGCCGCCGACGGCGCCGACCTTGATTTCGAACTGTCCGAAACTTGCATTTTCGCTGGCTACGGCAAAGTCGGCGAGGCAGGCATAGAGAAAGCCAGCGCCGACCGCCATGCCGCGGACCTTGGCGATGACGGGAACGCCGCAATTCTGGATCACTTCGAACACTTCGCGACCCATCGCGGAGCCGAATTGCGGGACTGCGGGCGGCAGCTCTTCGGGAGCCGGCCCCTTGTCCTTCACGTCCATGCCAGCGGAGAAGAACCGGTCCACGCTGCTGTCAAAAATGACCACCTTGGTGTCCCAGTCCCGATCCGCCTCAACGAAGGCGTCGCGGATCGCGATCCTCATGTCATGATTGATCGCATTGGCTGGCGGGCGATTGAGCGTAATCGTCCGTATGCCGTCCTGATCCACGTGAGATTCAACGATCATGTGTTGTTCCTTTTCCCAAACGAAGTCCTGCTCGGTTGCGTCTGCTCTGCAACACCCTCATGGCGATGCCACTGCAGTCATTTTCCGGAATTCATCTCAACCTTTGGCGCCCCGGTTGACGTGGCTTCATGGGTCTCCGCTGGCTCGCGCGCCGGCAAGGACGATTGCGGCGCTTCGACGCAAGGCATCGGGCAAATCCATGTCGTCGAGAATGCTCCAGCGCGAAATCAGGCCAGTGGCGATGGAAGAGAGCATGATTGCGATATCGATCGAACGCGGCATGCCCGGAAGCTCGCCTGCTTCCTGAGCATGGGTAAGCACTACTGAAAAGGCTCGCGTCAGGCCGCCCGCAGCAGAATCCCGGTCGAGCGTGTCCGGCACTGCATCGCGGACCTGCAACATTCGGCGAACCGCGGCCGGCGGCGAACGCGATACCATCTCGCCAAGCTGGCGCATGATGTCGTCGATCACCTGGTCAACCGGTTGACCGCTCATCAAGGAGCGGAGCGACAGCTCATGGATCTGTTCGGCCGTGACCCACGCGATTTCGCGCAGGATGTCTTCCTTCTTCGGGAAATAGTAATAGACGGTCGCCCGGGAGATTCCGGCGCGCTCGGCGATCTCATCCACTGTCGTCGCTTCGTAACCTTCGTCGAAGCCCCTTTCCGTCCACAGATGCAGTGCCGCTCGAACGATCTTCTTGGCGTTTGCGCGCGAGCGTTCTTGTGCAAGCTTGGCGCGATTGCCCTTGCGGCCACTCGACAACGCTTCGGGGCGCGGTGTCATCAATCTCTCCTGTCGATCAATCCGGCCGCCATGGTCTCTAAACCTGAGAACCGGCGTGCACTTGGCTCACGCCGAGTGCCGAGCGGCGGACCTTTCCTGCGTCGTTGCGGATTGGTTCGTCCGCAAACTCGATGCGGCGAGGAATCTTGTAGCGGGTAATCTGCGTCGACAAGTACTGCAGCAGCTCTTCGCTGCTTGGACTGCCGCTCGAAGAGTAGACCATCGCGCAGACCATTTCTCCCAGATCGTCGTCTTTCTGGCCGAAGACCACTGCGTCATCAACGGCTGGGTGGCTCTGGATCGCGGCCTCCACTTCTGCCGGATAGACATTCTGGCCGCCCGAATTGATCATGTCGACGCGCCGGTCGGCAAGGTAGAGATAGCCGTCGTCGTCAAGCCAGCCCAGGTCGCCGAAGCTTTCCCACTCTCCGCTCATCCGGGGCTTTACCTGCGAAATGACGATGAAACGCCGATCATCCACCTTGTTTCGCATATAGATTTCGCCGATCTCGCCGGGAGGTAACGGCTTTCCTTCCGTATCGAAGATCGCGATTTCGCCATTGCCGGCTGCGCGGCCGACGGAGCCGGGATGATCGAGAGCTTCGCGGCCCGAGATTATCGTCGTCGCCACGCCTTCGCTGCCTCCGAAAATTTCCCAGACTGCATCGGGCCCGACAATGGCTATCCATGCCTGTTTCAGCCACGCTGGACAGTAAGCGGCCGAGGTCCAGACGCGCTTCAGGCAGCTCAGATCGGCCTTGGCGATTTCCTCTTCGCCGAGCTTCAGGATGCGGTTCATCATCGTCGGCACGAACAGCGCCCAATGCGTGCGGTATCCCGACATCAGATCAAGGGCCTTGCGCGCGTCGAACTTGCGCAACATCAGCACATGCACGCCGCGAGTAAGGCCGCCGATAAGGTGGTTCATAGGTCCGGAATGGAAAGTCGGGCCAGGCACGAACATTGCCTTGCCGAGCTCCCAGCCCCAAAAGTCCTGGTTCAGGTCAACTACACAAGGTTGAGTGTCGACGATCACTTTCGGGGTTCCGGTGCTGCCACCGCTTGCTTGCGCGCGACAGCGCCTTGCGAGAAGGTTGGGGGCCTCCCACAGTGGCTCTTCATCGAATTTCTGGCCCTCGCGCAGCACGACCCTGGCATTGGCGGCAGCCACGATGTGTTCCAGTTCTGCGTCAGGTACGGCCTGTGAAAGTGGCAAGGGTGTTGCCCCCAGCCTCCAGCTTCCCAGAAAAAAGGAGACTTGCTCGTGGGAGTTCGCCATCGGCAACACGACGATGTCATCCTGCCTGACGCCGAGCGCTTGCAGTCTGCTTGCCGCCTTGCGCGACAGTTCCACCAGCTCGGCGTAGGAGAGCGTCTTGTCTTCAATCGTGAGCGCCGGGTCATTGCCGCGGATCGCGGCGAGTTCGTCGACGAGGTCGACGATATGGCGTGTGCTGCCCATGACGTTCTCACGTTCTCCCGCCGCGAATCATTATATATACGCCGTATAGGTTTATGCGTTGAATATGCAAACCTTCTGCCGTGAAGGGCGGTTTGCGATAGGGGCTCATGCCCCCCTTCTTGAGCCCGAACTCGAACATGATCCGGCGGTCTGCGTCAACCATGCGGGGGAATTTCGCCATCCATTCCGGGAGGGCTTGAAAACGAGTTTCAAAAGCTAGATGGTGTATCAAATAGGAAAATCGATTGGGAGAGTTGGCGGCGGTAATTTGCTTCATGACATTGGGGCAGCACGACCATCGCTGCACTGACGATCCCTCTTGCTGTCTGACACCGGCAAGGCCGATGAGCAACCGATCGCGACCTGAGTGAGAAGGGGTTTTCATGAATATCGGAAGGCTTGGGATATTTCTGCTTGCCGACGTGCATCCCGCACCGGATCTCGTCGCGCTGACGAAGCGTGCGGAAGATTGGGGCTACGGCACTGTCTGGATTCCCGAAGCCTTCGCCCGCAATCCGATGGTGGGGGCCGCCCTGATCCTTGCCAACACGGACAAGCTGAACGTGGCCACCGGGATCGCCAACATCTATGCGCGGGACAGCCTGGCCACGGTCAACGCGCAATACGGGTTGGCGGAAATGTCGAACGGCCGTTTCCTGCTTGGCCTCGGCGTTTCCCACCGCGCACTGGTGGAGGGCATGAGAGGCCAGCAATACCAGGATAAGCCGCTTGCGCTGATGCGCTCCTATCTCGAGCGTATGCGGGCGACCGAGTACCAGGGGCCTCCTCCGCCCGAAAAGCCCGCGACTGTGCTCGGCGCGCTGGGTCCGAAAATGCTGGCGCTCTCGGCCTCGCACGCCGATGGCGCGCATCCCTATAACGTCACGCCAGACCACACGAAGTCGGCGCGCGAGATACTCGGTCCCGGGAAGCTGCTTTGCCCGGAACAGAAAGTGCTGCTGGAAACCGATGCATCAAAGGCCCGCGCGATCGCACGCGAAGCGCTCGCCCTTTATCTGACCCTGCCCAATTATCGCAACAACTTCACTCGCATGGGTTTTTCCGATGAAGACATGGATAACGGCGGATCGGACAGGCTGGTCGATGCGATGGTCGCCTGGGGTGACGAAGGCGCGATCCGCAAGCGTCTTCAGGAACATTTCGACGCCGGGGCTGATCATGTCGCGGTCAATGTCCTCGCGCAGAAGGATCGCACCATCACCCGCGAGGACGAGAAGATTCTCGAATTGCTCGCTCCCGGCAACGAGGGGTAGGCCACCTGTGCACGGGGAAATCGGGAAAGGGGCCGCCGTACGCCGCGCAACCGGGTTTTGATGCCTTTCGCTGCGATGGAAATGGCCGGTATGCCGTCAGGAATGGGATCGAAGAAGAGCCGAACCCGCTTCACTCCAGGATGGCAAGCAGGAGAAGATGGCATGACCGATGCGAACAGTTTCGCCATAGCCGAATGCGGCATCCGTCAGCACCATGCGCGCTATACGGATGCCGTCTGGCGGATGGATTTCGATGCGTTCGGCGACTGCTTCACCGACGATTGCGAGTGGCGTATTAGCGGCGTCGTACTGCGTGGCCGCGACGAGATCGTCGAGCATAATCGGGAGCTTTTCACCACCAGATTCCAGCGGCTCTTCATAACACTGCGCACACCCATACTTGAGCTGCACGAGGACGGCACGGCTTCGGGCCGGACCTATTTCACCGCGCTGAATGTTTTGGCTGATGGCAGCGGCTTTTCGCCCATGGGCCTTTATTTCGAGCGCTTTGTCGATGGCGGAGACCGCTGGCGTTCATCGTGGCGGTTGTTCCAGACGCTTTACACGGGACCATCCGATCTGTCCGGCTCATTTCACGATGTGCCGGATTTCGGCGCGCCGCCGGCCATGCCGCCCCTCGATGCCGCGACGTCGGACGTCAGTGGCCTTCGTGCTCAACCGGAATGAGCAGGCGTTCGGGCCTTCAGATTTCGGGAAGAACCTGATCGGCAAATCCCCAGCCGGCCAGCTTCTTCGATTGTGCCCGCTTTAGCAGGCGGCCTGCATCGCTGATCGAGAACGAACGGGCGTTCTTCAGCTTGCGCAGTTCGTCCCAGGTAACCGGCGCGGCAACCGGGGCACCGCTTCTCGCACGGGCGGAGTAGGGGACGACGGCGGTGTTGCCACGTTGGTTGCGCAGCCAGTCGATGAAGATCTTCCCCTTGCGCTTGGCCTTGCTCATCGTCGTAGTGAATTTGTCGGGCTCGGCCTGCGCCAGTGCCTCGGCGAAACGGCGTGAGAAATCCCCATGCGCGTCCCAGCTGTGCCCGGTGGTGAGCGGCACGACCACGTGCACGCCTTTGCCGCCCGATACCATGGCGAAGCTGGTGAGCCCCAGCCCGGCAAGCTGGTCGCGGATCTTGATGGCGGCGCGCGCGACATCGCCGAAATCGAGGTTTTCGTCGGGGTCCAGATCGAAGATGACGCGGTCGGGCTTTTCGACATCGCTCACGCAGGCCGGCCAGCCATGAAATTCGATGGTGCCCATCTGCACGCATTGCAACAGGCCGGTGGCGTCCTCGACGTAGAGGTAGTTCTCGGTACTCCCGCCCTTTTCCTTGATCGGCACATACAGGACGTGGTCGCCGAAGCCGCCGGTATCGTGCTTCTGGAAGAAGCATTTCTTCGCCCGGCCCTGTGGGCAACGCACGAGGCTGACCGGCCGATTGGCGATGAAGGGCAGCATGAGCGGAGCGATCTTCGCGTAATAGTCTGCGAGATCGCCCTTGGTCTGGCCGCTTTCCGGAAAGATGATGCGGTCGCGGCTGCTGATTTTGACCGCCTCGTTCTTTGGCGCATTCCCGGGCTTTTCCGGCGAGACGTCGCCGGCAGACTTGTTGCCACGCAGGCCTTGGAAACTCGAGTGGCGCACACGGCCCTGATCGGTGTCGTTCATGGCTTTCAGCAGCCTTTCATCTGCAGCCCAGCTCCTGGCCAACAGACATTCCAGGATACCTGTGATGCCGGGCTTGAACGCGAAGAGTCCGCCATCCCGGCCAGACTTGCCTTCGCCTGCTTCAACTCCAGTCATGGTAGTGATGTAGAGAGTTCGCAAGTCGGGGCCTACAGGCTTTGATCTGCAATCGATTGGGTCAAGACCGCTGCCCATCGTTCCATCTACCGGTCCGTTTGAACCATTTCGATTGGCGAAACGTTCTTCCAGTCCGGAACGCGGTCTTCCGGCAAAGCCAATGGATGGGCAGCAGGGGGTTACCGGATCAGGGAAGAAATGAACGACGAGCCGACATTCGTGCAATCGAATGCGTGCAGCCCGAATTCATCTGCCAGCATTTCGAAACTGGCAACGCCCCGGACGGAATTTCCCTTGGCGTCGAGGCGGGGCGAATAGGTTCCGATGCCCAACTGCCGG
>JAGREL010000309.1 GCA_020446575.1 Novosphingobium sp.
GCACGACCCGGTCCGGGAAATAGACGGAATTGCCGCGTTTGCGTGCTTCCCTGTCGAGCGCGCCGCCGGGCCGCACATAGAACGACACATCGGCGATCGCCACGACCGCATGAAAGCCCCCGGCCCCGTCCGGCTCGGCCCAGATTGCATCGTCATGGTCGCGGGCATCGGCGGGGTCGATGGCGATGATCGGCAAATGCCGCAGGTCTTCCCGCTTGTCATGGCTCAGCGACAATTTCGCGGCCAAATCGGCTTCGGCAAGGACATCTTCGGGAAAGACATGCGAAATGCCGTGCTTGTGGATCGCGATCAGGCTGAAAGCGCGCGGCAGAAGCGGATCGCCGAGCACTTCGGTGACTTTGACGCCGGCGCGCGGTGAGCGCCCCACGGGTTCGGCCAAAACCAGCTTACCCTCTTCGGCGCCGGCCAGATCCGCAATCGGGGCGGAGTGGCGGTTTCGCCGGTCGATCGGGGCCAGCCAGGCCTTGCCTGCGCCGTCCAGTTCGACGACGCCGAGCGTCTGCTCCGACCGGACCGCGAGTTTCTTCATCGGAAAGGCACGCCAGCCCGATCCGGCTTCCTCTGTCCTCGCAAGGACGCGATCCCCTTTCTTGAGCGCGCTGCCTCTGCCCTTCTTCTCCACCAGACGCAGGCGCGGCGGGGGCGTGGCATCCTCGGGCGCCCAGTTGTCGGGAATGGCGATAGCCTCACCGTCGTCGATATCCACCACACGCAGAACGGTGACTTTCGGCAAGCCGCCCATCTCGTGATAGGCCGTTTTCCTGCCGTCTATCAGACCTTCGTCCGCCATATCCCGCAGCAGCGCCTTGAGCTGGATCTTTTCCTGCCCCTTCAATCCGAAGGCGCGCGCGATTTCCCGCTTGCCCGCTGGCGTAGGCGATTCCTTGATGAAGTCGAGAACCTGCTGCCGGGTCGGCAGGCCGGGCGCGGGCTTGGGCTTCCTCGCCAAATCAATAGGCCCGGGCGATGTATATGCGCTCGACCGCGGGCTCGCCGGTGAAAATGCATTTGCCCGACGGCGTATCGCCATTCTGCGGCGTATTGCGGATGGTCAGCTTGAGATCCTTCAGCGTGGCCACCACCTTGTCGAGCGCTGCACCGGTCGGTTTCGACCACCCCAGCTCGACCCAGCCCGGGTAACGCTTGTCCTCACCGTAGAACTCGGCAAGCGCCTCGAGGCTATCGATGTTGCGCACAATATTCGCATCATGCCGCTGGCGAGCTTCCTCGAACAGATCGCGCTGGATACACTCGAGTTCGGTGGCGGCGGCAGCGGCGAACTGATCGCGCGGTAGCGCTTCGAAGTTCGGCTTGGCCTGCTCGTTCCACAGCCGGTGGCGGCGGAGAACCGAAACCTGCCCACCTGCAGCATCACGCCCGCCGATTTCGAGGATCAGCGGCACGCCCTTCTTCACCCAGGCCCAGCGCTTTTGTGTCGCCTTGCCGGGGCGCTTGTCGAGCAGCACGCGTACCGGCTCGCCAAGCGCGTGCTGCGCAGCAAGGTCGCCGCGAAGCGCCTCGCAATAGGCCAGCAGCGCCTCGTCTTCCTCATTGTCGCGCAGCATTGGCAGGATGACAATCTGATGCGGGGCTATCTGCGGCGGCACGCGCAACCCGTCGTCGTCGCCGTGCGTCATAATCACGCCGCCGATCAGCCGCGTAGAAACGCCCCAGCTCGTGGTGTGGCAATGTTGCTGGGCACCCTCCTTGTCCTGATACTGGATTCCGGCGGACTCCGCGAAACCAGTGCCCAGATAGTGCGACGTGCCCGCCTGCAGCGCCTTGCCGTCCTGCATCATCGCCTCGATCGAATAGGTCGCTACGGCGCCGGGAAAGCGTTCGTTTTCCGGCTTCTCGCCGGCGATCACCGGCATCGCCAGCGGACCTTCGGCAAAGGCGCGGTACATCTCGAGCGCCCGAAGGGTCTCGACCATCGCGTCCTCGCGGTTCGCATGGGCCGTATGCCCCTCCTGCCAGAGGAATTCGCTAGTGCGCAGAAACATCCTTGTGCGCATCTCCCAGCGCACGACGTTGGCCCACTGGTTGGTCAACAGCGGCAGGTCGCGCCAGCTCTGGATCCAGCGCGCCATCGCAGCACCGATCACGGTTTCGGATGTCGGACGAACGACCAGCGGCTCTTCGAGTTTCGCTTCGGGGTCCGGCATCAGCGAACCTTCGCCGTCACCGATCAGCCGGTGATGCGTGACCACCGCCATTTCCTTGGCGAAACCTTCGACGTGCTCGGCTTCCTTGGCGAAATAGGAAAGCGGGATGAACAGCGGGAAATAGCAGTTCTCGACGCCTGCTGCCTTGATCTCGGCATCCATCAGCGTCTGGATGCGCTCCCAGATGCCGTAGCCCCAAGGCTTGATCACCATGCAGCCGCGCACACCCGATTCCTCGGCCATCTCGGCTTCGGAAATGACTTCCTGATACCACTGCGCGAAATCGTCTTCGCGCTTGACGGACAAGGCATGGCGGATTGCGGACACGAGTATGGGCTTTCAGCTTTACGGCGAATTGGATGGGCAGCTCTGCGCTGGCCGCTATTTGCTCAGCGCGTCAAGCTTCTTCTGCATTTCCGCCATCTGTTCGCGCAGACTCGCGAGTTCATCGCCGGCGCCGTTTCTGCTTTCGGTACCGGCGGTTCGCTCTGCCCCGGGCATGAAGGCCGCTGCCGCCGCCTTGAACATCGCCATGTTCTGTTCTGCGAGCCGTGCCAGCGGATTGTTGCCCAGGCTTTCCTCGAACGCCTTGTGAAGCTTGGTCTGATTGGCGCAGAAGTTTTCCATCGAGACTTCGAGATAATGCGGGATCAGCGACTGCATCGAATTGCCGTACATCGAGATAAGCTGCCGAAGGAAGTTGACCGGCAGCATCTGCTCGCCGCTGGATTCCTCTTCCATGATGATTTGGGTCAGGATCTGGTGAGTGATGTCCGCCCCGGTCTTGGCGTCGATAACCTTGAAGTCGATCCCTTCCCGGGTCATCTTGGCCAGATGGTCGAGCGTGATGTAGCTCGACGAGCGCGTGTTGTAGAGCCGCCGGTTGGCGTATTTCTTGATAACTACGGTATCGCCGTTCTTCTCGTCGCCGTCAGCCATCGCCTGACTCCCGCCTAACTTCCAGAGTCACACGTTAGCATCTGCGATAGTTGCAATGCAACAAATTGCTGCGCAGCAAAAGCCGCAAAAACCCCCGATTAGCGGGAAAAACGCCGCCCCAGCAGCGTCAGTAGCTCATATTGGGACAGTCTACTGACAGTAGCGGCTTGCGGAAGCGAGTATTCGGCTTCGAGCCAATCGCCTTCCCCGAGGTCCGGCGCGCCAGTCAGGTCGACGCCGGTAAGGTCCATGCTGACCCTTCCGATGACCGGAAGCCGGCGGCCTTGAGACAGCATCACGCCCTTGCCGGACCAGCAGCGCAGATATCCGTCCGCATACCCGAGGGCGATCGTCCCGACCCGCATCCGCTGCGCTGCAACGAAAGTGGCGTTATAGCCCACGCTCTCTCCCGCTTCGATTTCGCGAACCTGAAGGATCGCCGCCATCGGCCGCACGACCTGACGGATATGCGTTTCCAGCTCCCGGCGCTGAATGCCCCCGTAAAGGGACAGACCGGGTCGGGTCAGTTCCCCGTGATAGGCGCTGCCCAGCAGGATCCCGGCGCTGTTCGCCAGGCTGGACCGGCGGAAAGACAATGCCGCCTTGGCCTCCTCCCATTTCTGTCGCTGCCGTTCGTTGAGCGGGACATCCTCCTCGGCCGAGGCAAGGTGTGACATCAGCACGTCGATTTCGAGCCGTTTCACCGCCTCATCGCCGATCTCGGCCATTGGCAGGCCGAGGCGGTTCATGGCGGTATCCACCATCAGATCGCAGGGCCCTCCGCCTGCCTCCAGCCATAGCTGAGCCTGTCGCAAGGTATTGATCACCGGCTTGAGCCCTATGGCCTTGCCATAGGCCGCATCCTCCGGCGTCAGCGGGCCATGCAGCACCGATACCGTGCCTGGCGCAACCAACCCTTCAAGATCGGCGAATTCGCGCCAATGCGCGATGAAGAAGTCGCGGCAACCCGCATCGGCAAGGACGCTGACAGCCCTGCGGGCGCCAACCCCGTATCCATCGGCCTTGACCGCTGCGCCTGTGGCAGCCTTTCCAGAGAGACCGGCAAGCGCACGCCAATTGCCGGCAAGAGCCTCGCCATCGATATCCAGCCTGAGCGCAGCCGGAGGTGGCTTAGCCGGCATCGTCGGCGAAATCTCGCGGCGGACCGCCCTTGATACCCCAGGCGCCGACGACAAGCGCGATCAACACAAACGTCCAGCAATACCAAAGGCCCGAATAGGGATCGCCGGTCTTCGCCACGATGTAGGCGGCGATCAGCGGCAGGAAGCCGCCGAAATAACCCGCACCGATATGATAGGGGATAGACATCGAGCTGTAGCGGATCCTGGCAGGGAACATTTCGGTGAGCAGCGCCGCCACAGATCCGTAAGTCGCGCCGGACAGCGCACCGAAAGCCAGCAGCAAGGCAATCATGCCAACGAAATTGGCAGCCGACGGTGTCTGGCTCTCAAAGCTGTAACCGCTTGCTTCCAGCCAGTCGTGGATCTGCGCCGTGCGTGCCTTGGGATCGTCCCACGGGACGGTATCGACCGGCTGAATCTGGTCGCCAATGGTCAGCTCCAGCGTATCGCTGTTCTTCAATTCGTAGGAAATGCCGGAAGCCGTCAGTGCCGCCAGCAGTTGGCCGCAGCGCGTCATTTGCTCGGATGCGAAGGGATCGTAGGAGCAGTCCGGGCCGGAGACTGCGACCGGGGTTGCACGAGAATTTTCGGCGAGGCCCGGATTGGCCAGATTTCCCAGCGCCCAGAACAGCGGGAACATCAGGATCAGCGTCAGCGCGTAGCCCCAGATGATCGGCTTCTTGCGCCCGATGCGATCCGAAAGACTACCGAAGTAGATATAGAAGACCATCGATAGCAGCCCGGCGGAACCGACGATGATTTCCGCCATGGTATCGTCGACTCGCATCGGCCCCTTGAGGAAGGACAGGCTGGTAAAGAAGGCCGTGTACCAGATCGTAGTCAGCCCGCCGGTCACGCCGAACAGGGCGATGAAGATGCGCTTCTTGTTCCCGGGATAGGTAAAGCTTTCGACGAAGGGATTGCCGGCGATCTCGCCTTCCGCCTGCATAGCCCGGAACACCGGGCTCTCGTTTAGTTTCAGGCGCATCCACAGGGAGATGGCAAGCAGGATCAGCGAGAGCAGGAACGGTATCCGCCAGCCCCAGGCCTCGAACGTCTCTGTAGGAATCAGGAAGCGGCAGGCAAGGACAACTACGACGCTGAGCACGAAACCACCGACAACGCTGGCCTGGATATAGCCGGTGTAGAGCCCGCGCTTGTCTGGCGGCGAATGCTCGGACACATAGATCGCAGCGCCGCCGTATTCACCGCCCAGTGCCAGACCCTGAAGAATGCGCAGCAGAATCACCAGCAGAGGCGCGACGATTCCGATCGAGGCCGCCGATGGGATCAGGCCGACTCCGGCTGTGGCGATGCCCATCAGCGTGACCGTGACGAGGAAGGTATATTTCCTGCCGAGCTTGTCGCCGAGAAAGCCGAAAAGAATCGCACCCAGCGGCCGAAAGCCGAATCCCACCGCGAACCCGGCCCAGACCAGCAGCGTCTGGAGCGTCTCGTTGCCTGCCGGGAAGAAGGCCTTGCCGATCAGGGTCGCCAGCGTCCCGTAGATGAAGAAGTCGTACCACTCGAAAATGGTGCCGGCCGACGATGCCGCGATTACGAGGCGAATGTCGGATGCGGTCGGTTCCGGTCCTGCGGGATGCTGCGCAACGTCGGACATGAAATCTCCCAGAATTTCGACTGACGTCCCTGTAGCGGCGCAATCAGTCCGAGGAAAGGAGCTCTCTGGCCGCCTGCCAGGCAAGCATGATCGCGCCATGGCGCCCGGGGTAGTCGCGGGCCACTTCGATCGCTTCGAGTCCGGGCCAGTCCGGCCGCTCGCCATTTCCGGCAAGCCACGCCTGGATCTCGTCTCCCGCCTCGCAGATTTCCTTGCCGCTGCGCCCGATAGCCGCCCCGGCGAATATGGCTGCGGCTGCCTGTCCAATGGCACAGGCCTGGGATTTCAGGCCAATGCGGTCGACTAGCCCCGCGTCGTCCGTGCCCAGCGCCAGGGTGATGGTACTGCCACAGCTTTTGGAGCGAGCGCCACCCTTCAACGGCAGGTTCTCATCCCACGGATGGCCGGACAGGCTGGTGGCAAGCGCCAGCACTTGCGGCGTGTATAGCTTGGCCGTCGACATGATCGACTAGGTCCGGCCGAACGCTTGAGCCTCCGCCTGGACGGCGCGCTGGCGGCGCTCGGCCAGCATCGTGACAAGCGCCTCGCTCGCAGCGTTGACGAAGGGATACGTGCGTGCCTGAGTGATCCAGCTCGGCCTGCCGCCCGGCCCCCAGGTGATATCGAAGCCAAGCACGACGACGGAAAAGGCGAGGACGACAATGATCATGCCCTTTATGCCGCCAAAGCCAAATCCAAGTACCCGATCGATCGGCCCCAGTATTGAACGTCGGCTCTTCTTGCCTGCCCAATTGGCAATCAGCTTGAAGGCTGCGTACGGCACGAGCAGCAACAGCGCGAACGCCAGAACCGCCGCGCCCGATGCGTTGCCCAGGCTGGGCAGAAAGAACTGGGTAACCGGCTCATGCAGGTAGCGGATCGCGAAAAGCGCGAACACCCATGCCAACAGCGCCAGCACTTCCTCGATGAAACCGCGCACAAAGCCGGTGATTGCGCCGAAGCCAATCACAAACAGAACCGCGATGTCAAAACCTGTCATTGCGGCGCGAAACTAGGGTCCCGAAAGAATACGGTCAACGAGATTTGGGAGCATTTGCACTTCGTTATATCGCATACCGGCCTCCCCGCCCGAGCCGCCTGGCGGAGCATAGGCAATGTCGAAGCCGAGCTTGGCCGACTCGCGCTGGCGGATAGCGCCATGCGCGACGGGACGGACCTCCCCGGCGAGCGAAATTTCACCGAACCAGACTGCTCTTTCCGGCAGCGGCTTTTCCGTCAGGGCCGAGACCAGCGCGGCAGCCACGGCAAGGTCTGCCGCAGGATCGGTCAGACGGTAGCCGCCGGCGACGTTGAGATAGACTTCGGCGCTCGAAAAATTGAGCCCGCAGCGCGCTTCCAG
>JAGREL010000310.1 GCA_020446575.1 Novosphingobium sp.
GCGGTGCGCCGCTTCGAGCCGCCCAGCACCTTGATGCACTGGACGCGCTTGGCGCCGCTGTTGTCAGCGACATCGAGGTTGGATTGCATCTGGATCATCGATCCGGTTCCTTCTCACTGGCTTGCCGGAACACGTCCGGCAGTTCCAAAAAACTATTCCTGCGTCGCGCCGGCGGCCTCGACCTCGAGATCGGCCTCGAGTGCAGCGGTCTTGCCGGCCTGCACCCGGTCCAGCACCTTCCAGGTCTTCGACTTGGAAATCGGGCGGGTCTCCTCGATCCGCACCCGCTCACCGGTGCTGTAGGCATTGTCCTCGTCGTGGGCGTGATACTTCTTCGAGCGGCGAATGATCTTCCCGTAAAGCGGGTGCTTCACCTTGCGCTCGACCAGCACGGTCACGGTCTTGTCGGTCTTGTCGGAAACCACGGTCCCGATCAGTACGCGTTTGGGCATGGTGGTCTCCTTAAGCCTTCGCCGCCGCAGTATCGGCGGACTTGGCGCGCTCGTTCTGGAGCGTCTTGATGCGGGCGATGTCGCGGCGCACTTCCTTGATGCGCGCGGGACGCTCGATCTGGTTGGTCGCGGCCTGGAAGCGCAGGTTGAACTGCTCGCGCTTGAGATCGGCGAGTTCGGTGCTCAGCTCGTCGTCGCTCTTGACGCGCAGGTCCTCGGTACGGGTGCCCATCATTCGCCTCCCAGATGCGAGCTGTCGCCGAGACGGGCGACGACCTTGGTCTTGATCGGCAGCTTCATCGCCGCGCGTTCGAACGCTTCGGCCGCGAGCGGTCCTGCAACGCCGTCAAGCTCGAAAAGAATGCGGCCCGGCTTCACGCGCGCAGCCCAGTATTCGACTGAACCCTTGCCCTTGCCCTGACGGACTTCGGCGGGCTTCTTCGACACGGGCAAGTCCGGAAACACGCGAATCCACAGGCGTCCCTGACGCTTGATGTGGCGCGTGATCGCGCGGCGCGCGGCCTCGATCTGGCGGGCGGTGATCCGCTCCGGCTCCAGCGCCTTGAGGCCGTAGGAGCCGAAATTCAGCTCCGTGCCGCCCTTGGCATTGCCATGGATGCGGCCCTTGTGCGCCTTGCGGAACTTGGTTTTCTTCGGTTGCAGCATCTTACTTACTCAACTCAGCGTGCCAAAATTACCGGGCGGGTCGGACGCCCGAGGTCTGGGCTTCCATCATCAGACGGTCCTGGGCCATCGGGTCATGGGCGAAGATCTCGCCCTTGAAGATCCATACCTTGATGCCGATGATGCCGTAGGCGGTGCGCGCCTCGGCCTCGGCATAGTCGACGTTCGCACGCAAGGTGTGCAACGGCACACGGCCTTCACGATACCATTCGACGCGGGCGATTTCGGCGCCACCCAGGCGGCCGCCGCAAGTGATCTTGATGCCTTCCGCACCAAGGCGCAGCGCGGACTGCACCGCGCGCTTCATCGCGCGGCGGAAAGCGACGCGGCGCACGAGCTGGTCGGCAACGCCTTGCGCCACGAGCTTGGCGTCGATCTCCGGCTTGCGGATCTCGACGATGTTCAGCTTCACTTCGC
>JAGREL010000311.1 GCA_020446575.1 Novosphingobium sp.
TCGCCGAATTCCGCGCCTGGTTCGGCGAAGACGACGACTTCCTGGGTGTTCCTGGCGCGGCTCCCCCGCCCACCGCCGGTTCAGGCGGCTCGACCGAGAACAGCAGCGGCTATTGAATTGTGAATCCGCTCGGAGCAGACTTGGCGCAAGACGAGGTGTGAAGAGCCATGGCTGTCAATTTTGAAAATGCAAAGCCGCGAATCGGGACGATCGTCCACGCCGATCGGGCCGATCTTCGCGACCCCTCCTTCGCCCAGGAGTGCCTTCGGCTGCTCGACGAAAGGGCCGTTCTGGTCTTTCCGCAGATCGACCTCAGCGATCAGGAACAGCTCGCCTTCACCGACATGCTGGGCGAACGAAGCGAGTTCTTCAAGAGATCGGCCGAGAACGAAGGATCGGATTTCTACAGGATATCGCTCGATCCCGAGATCAAGATGGACACCCAATATGTGCTGGCCACCTTCTTCTGGCACATGGACGGGGTGACCGTGGAAAGCGACCCGCCCAAGGCCACCCTGCTATCGGCCCGCCAGGTCTCGGCCGAGGGAGGCGAAACCGAATTCGCCAATACATTCGCCGCCTACGAGGCGCTGCCCGATGCGGAGAAAGCCCGGCTGGAAGGACTCAAGGCCGTTCACAGCGTCTATGCCGGCGTCCGGCCGATCCTGGATTTCAGCGTCACGCCCGAGGAGTGGAGCGGCGAGCCCACCAAGACCGAGCAGCCGGTCGTCTGGACGCATGAATCGGGCCGCAAGTCCCTGGTTCTAGGCGTGCAGATGGAAAGCATCGTCGGGATGGACCTGGTGGAAGGGCGCGCCCTCATCAGCCGGCTGCTCGAATGGGCGAGCCAGCCCGAATTCAAATACCGGCACAAATGGTCCGAAGGCGACCTGGTGATCTGGAAGAACCTGGGCGCCCTGCACCGCGTGATCCCCTATGACAGCACCTCGGGCCGGCTCATGCACCGCACGAGCCTTGCGCGCATGAAGGTCGCGGCCTGAGTCCGGCATTGAATCCACGAAGAGGCTGCCCAGCCCTTCGGCGAAATGTTACAGTGACGGTCCCAAGAGGAGACCGACATGGAACTCAAGGACCAAACCGACCACATCGCATTGCTGTCGCTGATGATCGTGGGAGTGCTGACCAAGCGCCTCATCGACGTCGACCTGCTGGACAAGGAAACGGCGGAGCATATCCACCGACTGGTCCAGGGTGTGCGCGTCCATGCCAAGAATGCCGGCCTGACGGACCTCAACGTGCTGTTCGACAACATCGACCTTTCGCTGGAAGAGCAACGCGAACGAGCTTAGCGATTATGCTTTCGGAGCTACGCTGACGCTCAGCTCCACACCGCTTCGGGCGGCAGGCTCATCAGGATCGCATCGATATTGCCGCCGGTCTTGAGGCCGAAGGCGGTGCCCCGGTCGTAGACCAGGTTGAATTCGGCATAGCGGCCGCGCCACTGGAGCTGGCGGAGCTTTTCTTCCGGCGTGAAATCCATGTTCATCCGGCGGCGAACCAGCTTTGGGAAGACGGCAAGGAATGCCTCGCCCACCGCCTTGGTGAAAGCGAAGTTCGCCTCCCACGCGGCCTCGTCGGCGCAATCGAGATGGTCGTAGAAAATGCCGCCGACGCCGCGATGGCACTTGCGGTGCGGGATGTAGAAATACTCGTCCGCCCACTCGCTGAAACGCCGGTAGTAGTCCGGATCGTGGGCGTCGCAGGCCGCCTTGAACGCCGCATGGAATTCGGCCGTGTCCTGCTCGTAGGGTATCGGCGGATTGAGATCCGCACCGCCGCCGAACCACGCCCTGGTCGTCGTCAGGAAGCGCGTGTTCATGTGCACGGCGGGCACATGCGGATTCGCCATATGCGCAACCAGGCTGATGCCGGTGGCGGAAAACGCCGGCTGCTCGGCACTCGCCCCGCTGACCGAGGCGGCGAAATCCTTCGACAGGTCGCCGTGCACGGTCGAGACATTGACGCCGGCCTTCTCGAACACCTTGCCCTTGATCAGGCCGCGCGTACCGCCGCCGGTCTCGCCGCCGCCCTCGCCTTCCACCGCGGCGCGCTGCCACGGCGTGTATTCGAAGGACGCGTCGCTGCCGGCTTCGCGTTCGATCGCTTCGAATTCGGCGCAGATCGCATCACGCAGGCTCTCGAACCATTCCTTCGCGTGGGCGGTGTAGGGTTTCCAGTCGATCATGGGTCGGCACTTGCCAAGCGAATCAGCATACGGCAAGGAAAAGCCATGGTTCCCTTTTCGTTCTCGGGCGAGGAAATGCGACTGGTGCAAGGCCGCGCCCTGTTCTGGCCGCGCGAGAACGCGCTGCTGGTCGCCGACCTGCATCTCGAAAAGGCGAGCTTCTTCGCCAGTCGCGGGCAGATGCTGCCGCCTTACGACAGCCGCGAAACGCTGGAGCGCCTGGCCCTTGCGATCCGCGAGACCGGGGCGCGGCGTGTCTTCGCGCTGGGCGACAACTTTCACGACGA